>NZ_JBSGDB010000195.1:0-15553 GCF_053602155.1 Streptomyces sp. NPDC004561 | reverse complement strand
GTGCGCGGCGGTCACCTGGTGGCGGCCGCCGAGACGGTCACCGGCCCGCTGCTGTAGGGCACGGCACGGACCCCGCAGGGGGAACGGAAGGAAGGAGGGGGCCCTGTCGTCGGACAGGGCCCCCGAAACGTCACTTGAGCTTGGCCTCCTGGGCCTTCACGACCGCCGGCGACACCGCGTACCCCTTCTTGGCCATCATCGCGCCGAGGTTCACCGTGAAGTAGCCGGACAGGTTGTTCCCGTGCCGGTCCACCTCGGCGTGGACGGGCGCCGAGTCCCCGTCGTCCGAGTCGCTGGTCGCGGTGAACGCCACCGATCCGTCCCCGGCGCCCACGGACCTCTCCTCGGCGACCTTGGTGAACTTCACCTTGGTTCCGGCCTGTTGGCCCGAGAAGCCGCCGGCGCAGGCGCGCACGGCGTCGGCCACCGACTTGAGCGCCTTCTCGGCGCCGTCCCCGTCGTACGAGGACAGGGTGACCGTGGTGACGTCCCGGTCCAGGGACTTCTTCAACGCGTCCTCGAACTTGCCCCCGGACAGGTCGTCCAGGGACGTCGGGTCGGACGTGGGCCGCTTCCTCTGGTTCTCCGTCGCCATGCGGTCGGTGCGGGCCGCGGTGCCGACCGGCGGGAGCCCGCTCAGGACACGGGCCAGCGGACGGCACTCGGCGCTGTCGGTCGTGATCGGCTTGGCGCGACCGGCCGGCACGGCTCCGACCTTGAAGCCGGGCACCTCGTCCGCGGCGACGATCAGGTTCTTCAACTCCGCGGCGCTCAGCGCCTTCGCGGCCGGCCCGGCCGCGTCTTTGCCCGCGTTCCCCGAGTCCTTCGCGCCGCCGTCGGAACAGCCCGTGACGAGGACGAGCGACAGGGCGCCCACGACGGCGGTGGCGCACAGCCGCGCGCCCGATGATCTCTTCATGGGCGCACTCTGCGCGAATCGTCAAGGCCGAGTCAAGGGAAATTAAAAGCCCAGGCGTTCCCGGCGCACCGAATACACCACGAAACCGGCGCCCACCGCGAGGAACAGGGTGCCGCCGACGACGTACGGAGTGGTGTCGGGGCCTCCGGTGTCGGCGAGTTCGGGGTTGTCCGCCGCATCCTGCCCGGCCTCGGTGGTCCCGAGCGAAACCGCCCTGGCCTGCTGCAGGACCGGCGTCGAGGCGTATGCGGACGCCGTGTCTCTCGCGGGGGCGTCCTGTGACGCGTGCGCGGACGGGACGAACCACAGGGCGCAGAGCAGGGTGCCCGCGGCGGTGGCGGTCAGCAGCGGACGGCGAGCGGATGACACGGAATATCGATCCCCTTGTGACGCTGGCGAATTGGCCGTGTGGGGCGATGTTAGTGAAAGGCGCGGGTCACAGGAAAGTCACGGGAGGTTTCGGCCGTACGCTCCCGTCATGAGCGCTGAAGAGACATCACGTTTTGTACGGCTTCGTGTGGAGCTGGTCGTCGAGGTGCAGGACGAGGACGAGGTGACCAAGGCCGCGCTGCGCCGGCTCGCGCGGGATTCGGAGCTGCCGGAGGCGGAACGCAGCCACGCCGAAGGCGCTGTGACGGAAGACACCGCGGAGGCCCTCGCCTATCTCGTGGATCCTTTCGACCTGGTCAGTGAGGTGCCCGGGGTGGAACTCCAGCAGGCCTCCTGGTCCAGCGAGCGGATCGACTACGACCCGGACTCGCCCGACTGGGAACTGGACGAGGATGATGGGCAGGACGACGAAGAGGACGGCATCGGCTGAGCCTCCCGGGGCACTCCTGACCCCGGACGGCAACCGCCGTCCGGGGTCTCGTCGTCCCGGGGGGGGGCGGACCGGACCCCGCACCGTCCGCCGCGGCGGACGTGGTGTGCCCCACAGATCCACCGGATGTGGAACGGGACGGCACGGCCGTACCGTTGAAGGTTCTTGCGGGGGACTCTCGGGGTTATCGCGACTCGGCAACGATGGAGAAGTTTGTGATGACGGACAGTAAGCGGCGCAGGGGCCTGATGGCCGCGTCCGCTCTGCTCGGCGGTGTGCTGGCGCTCTCGGCGTGTTCCGGCGGCAGCAAAGCGTCGGCCGGCGGCAACGGCGACTCCTCGCAGGCCCAGGCCGACGCGGCCGCGGCCAAGAAGTCGTCGGAGGCGCAGATCACGATCACGCCCAAGGACGGCTCCGACAACGCGTCGATCAACAACTCCGCCACCGTCACGGTCAGCAAAGGCACGCTGACCGGTGTCACGATGACGACCGGGGACGGCAAAGCCGTCGCCGGCCAGCTCTCCGCCGACAAGAGCAGCTGGAAGCCGACCCTCCAGCTGCAGCGCTCCACCACCTACAAGGTCGCGGCGGAGGCCAAGGACTCCAAGGGCCGCATAGCCCACGAGAACGCGTCCTTCACCACGGTCTCCCCGGCCAACAGCTTCATCGGCACCTTCACCCCGGACGACGGCTCGACCGTCGGCGTCGGCATGCCGGTCTCGGTCAACTTCGACAAGGCGATCAGCAACAAGGCGGCCGTGCAGAAGGGCGTCACGGTCACGTCCAGCAGCGGCCAGGAGGTCGCCTGCCACTGGTTCAACGCCAACCGTATGGACTGCCGCCCGGAGCAGTACTGGAAGGAGGGTTCCACCGTCACGCTGAAGCTGGCGCTCGACGGCGTCGAGGGTGCGCCCGGCCTCCACGGCGTCCAGCAGAAGACGGTCACCTTCCACATCGGCCGCAACCAGGTCTCGTACGTCGACGCCAAGTCCAAGCAGATGAAGATCACGCAGGACGGCAAGGTCGTCAAGACCATCCCGATCTCCGCGGGCGCCCCCGAGCACACCACGTACGAGGGCCAGATGGTGATCTCCGAGAAGTTCACCCAGACCCGGATGAACGGCGCGACGGTCGGCTTCAAGGACTCCGACGGCAAGGGCGAGTACGACATCAAGGACGTGCCGCACGCCATGCGCCTGACCAACTCCGGCACCTTCATCCACGGCAACTACTGGGGCGCCCCCTCGGTGTTCGGCAGCGTCAACACCAGCCACGGCTGCGTCGGCCTGCAGGACGTCAAGGGCGCGGGCGACCCGAACACGCCGGCCGCGTGGTTCTACGGCCACTCGCTGGTCGGCGACGTCGTGGTCGTCCAGAACACCGGCGACAAGACGGTCGCGCCGGACAACGGCCTCAACGGCTGGAACATGGACTGGTCCCAGTGGAAGGCCGGTTCGGCCGTCTGACATCCCGTCCACGGCTTCGCCGGTGCCGCCCCCAGGGGCGGCATCGGTGTTTCCGGGGCCCCGCTGCACCCGGCCGCAGCCTTCTCATGCTTCTTTTATGCCGGCCTTAGGGTGTCGTCACGGTGCGTCCCTAGCTTGCGGGCCATGTTCTTCACCTACCTGAGGCGCGAACTGCGCCGCCGCAGAAAGGCGGCCCTCGTCGTCGCCTCCGGGCTCGCGCTGGGCATCGCGCTGGTCATCGTGGTCAACTCCGTGTCCAGCGGCATGGGGAAGGCCCAGGACAAGGTCCTGCAGTCGCTGTACGGCCTGGGCACGGACATGACGGTCACCAAGGCGGCCACGCCGGCCGCCGCCGGTGCCCAGCAGCCCCGCTTCCAGTTCGGCGCGCGGAACAACGACGACAAGTCCTCCCAGAGCAGCGACCGGGTCCGGGTGCAGGGCTTCACCACCCTCGCCTCCTCGACCGTCACCGAGGTAGCCGGCCAGCAGGGCGTGTCGTCGGCCGTCGGCGGGCTGAACCTCAGCGTGGTCAAGGTCAGCGGCCAGTTCACCCGCGGCCAGTTCCAGCAGAACGGCGGCAGCGGCGGCTTCCGGCGCGGCGGCGGCACCGGCCAGCCGCAGGGCGAGGTCAAGGGCGGCGGCGCCGACTTCGGCATCAACCAGTACACGGTCTACGGCACCGACGTCACGAAGACCGGGCTCGGCCCGCTGACCTCCTCCAGGATCACCGGCGGCCGTACCTTCAGAGCCGGCGAGACCGACGCCAAGGTGGCCGTGGCCGACTCGGCGTACGCCAAGGAGAAGAAGTACAAGGTCGGTTCCACCGTCACCATCAAGGGCACCGAGTTCACGGTGATCGGCGTCGCCACCGCCGACAGCGGTGACTCGGCGGCCGACCTGTACATCCCGCTGAAGCAGGCGCAGACCCTCGCGGACGAGAAGAACAAGGTCACCACGATCTACGTCAAGGCGACCGACTCCCAGCGGATCGACTCCGTCAAGAGCGCCATCCAGAAGAACGTCTCCGGTACGACGGTCACCACCTCCTCCGACCTCGCCAAGACGGTCTCGGGCTCCCTCTCGACCGCCTCCTCGCTCGCCACCAAGGTGGGCAGGTGGCTGTCCATCGCGGTGCTGGTGGCCGCGTTCCTGGTCGCGGGTCTGCTCACCTCCTCGGCGGTCTCCCGCCGGGTCCGCGAGTTCGGCACCCTGAAGGCGCTGGGCTGGAAGTCGGGCCGGGTGACCCGGCAGGTGGTCGGCGAGGCCATGGTCAACGGCCTGGTGGGCGGCGCCCTCGGCATCGCGCTCGGCCTGGCCGGCGCGTACGCCGTCACCGCCGTCAGCCCGACGCTCCAGGCGCAACTGGGCGGCGCCAGCGGGAGCGGCGGATTCGGCGGCGGTCCCGGTGGCGGTGGCTTCGGCGGGGGCTTCGGCGGCCCCGGCCGGCAGGCGGCGAAGTCCCTGGAGGTAGCCCTGACGGCACCGGTCAGCGTCACGACGATCGCCCTGGCGGTGGGCCTGGCCGTGGCGGGAGGCCTGATCGCGGGCGCCTTCGGCGGCTGGCGGGCCTCCCGGCTGCGTCCGGCGGACGCCCTGCGGCGCGTCGAGTAGCCGGGTGGACGGACCCGAGGGCGCGGGCAACTGCGCGACCGGCCCTACGGATCCGCGGCGGACGACGACGCGCAACCACCCGAACCCCAGCCAGGAGCCACCATGTACGAACTCAGGAACGTGACCAAGCGCTACACCCGGGGCAAGGACACCGTCCAGGCCCTCGACGGAGTCGACCTCACCATCCCCGACGGCGACCGCCTCGTCATCCAGGGCCCCACCGGCGGCGGCAAGTCGACCCTGCTCCAGATGCTCGGCGGCCTCGACCGCCCCACCTCCGGCGAAGTGGTCCTGGACGGCACCGACCTGGCCAAGCTGAACGAGGCGCGGCTGACCAGGGTGCGCAGCGAGAACATCGGCTTCGTCTTCCAGTCCTTCAACCTCATCCCCACGCTCACCGCCCAGGAGAACGTGGAGACGGCCCTCGTACCCCTCGGCATCAAGGTGAAGGAGCGGCGCGAACTGGCCGCCGACGCACTGAAATCGGTCGGCCTCGGCGAGCGCCTCGCCCATCTGCCCTCGGAGATGTCCGGCGGCCAGCAGCAGCGCGTCGCCATCGCCCGCGCCCTGGTGAAGAAGCCCAAGGTGCTGCTCGCCGACGAGCCGACCGGCAACCTCGACGAGGGCATGCGCGACGAGATCATGGACGTGCTCGAACGCCTGTGGAAGGAGCACGGGTTGACCTTCGTCATGGTCACCCACGATTCCGCGCTCGCGAAGAAGGCCCCACGGGTGGCCACCATCCGCAAGGGCCGGATAACCGTGAAGGAGAACGCCGGCGCCTGAGGGCGTACAACTCCCCTCGCGCGGACGGAACTTCGCGGTTCTGTAACAGTGACCCGCCCGCCGGGTAACAGTTTCCGAACCGCCTTCTTACCCTCCTCTCGTCTATTGAGACGTCTGATCACCCCCCGGCATACTGCGTGATCCGGGGGGCCGACGTGCATACGTACGAGCCTTCCCCCGGCCGGGTGAACGGGGAATTCGCCCGGCACTCCATCTCCAGGGGGAGATCTTGCGCAGACAACTGAAAAGAGCGGCCGCGGCCACGGTGGCAGCGGCCGCGGCCGTCGCTCTCGCAGCGGGTATGACCAGCCCGGCGTCGGCGAAGACCACGCAAGCGCCCTCGGCCGTCGCGTCCTCGCTCACCGCGAGGACCCACGTCACCCTCATCACCGGTGACCGTGTCGCCCTGGACGCCAAGGGCCGGGTCGTCGGCCTGGAGCGGGCCGAGGGGCGCGAGCACATACCCTTCCAGGTCCGCAGGACCGGCGGACACACGCTGGTCGTCCCCGCCGACGCGGCCCGCCTGGTGGCCTCCGGCACGCTGGACCAGCGCCTGTTCGACATCACCGAGCTGAACAGGGCCGTCACCCGCAAGGACCAGAAGGACGGCCTGAAGGTCATCGTCGGCTACGACGGCGCGGCCACCGCCGCCAGGGCCGGCATCCGGCAGGCGGGCAGCCTGCGCCACAGCCTGAAGGCGCTGAACGCGGACGCCGTGCAGACCCCGGTCAAGGACACCGCCGGACTGTGGCGCGCGGTCACCAGCGGCGACCGGGCCGCCTCCGGCATCGCGCACGTCTGGCTCGACGGCGTCCGCAAGGCCGCCCTCGACAAGTCCGTGCCGCAGATCGGCGCCCCGGTCGCGTGGAAGGCCGGCTACACCGGCAAGGGCGTGAAGGTCGCCGTCCTCGACACGGGCGTGGACACCAGCCACCCGGACCTCAAGGACCAGGTGATCGAGTCCAGGAACTTCACCTCCGCCGCCGACGCCACCGACCACTTCGGCCACGGCACGCACGTCGCCTCCATCGTGGCGGGCACCGGCGCCAGGTCCGGCGGCAAGTACCGGGGTGTGGCCCCGGACGCCAAGATCCTCAACGGCAAGGTCCTGGACGACACCGGCTCCGGTGACGACTCCGGCATCCTCGCCGGCATGGAGTGGGCCGTCTCGCAGGGCGCCTCCGTCGTCAACCTGAGCCTCGGCGGCTACGACACCCCCGGGATCGACCCGCTCGAGGCGGAGGTGAACAAGCTCTCCACGCAGAAGGGCGTGCTGTTCGCGATCGCCGCGGGCAACGACGGCCCCCAGTCGATCGGTTCGCCGGGCAGCGCGGACGCCGCGCTCACCGTCGGCGCCGTCGACAAGAGCGACCGGCTCGCCGACTTCTCCTCCACCGGCCCGCGGATCGGCGACGGTGCCATCAAGCCGGACGTCACCGCGCCGGGCGTGGACATCACCGCCGCCGCGGCCAAGGGCAGCGTCATCGACCAGGAGGTCGGCGAGAAGCCCGACGGCTACCTGACCATCTCCGGCACCTCGATGGCCACCCCGCACGTCGCGGGCGCCGCCGCCATCCTGAAGCAGGAGCACCCCGACTGGGGCTACGCCGAGCTGAAGGGCGCGCTCACCGGCTCCGCCAAGGGCGGCAAGTACACGGCGTTCCAGCAGGGTTCGGGCCGGATCGCGGTCGACAAGGCCATCAAGCAGTCCGTGATCGCCGACCCGGTGTCGGTGAACTTCGGCACGCAGGCGTGGCCGCACACCGACGACAAGCCGGTCACCAGGAAGGTGACGTACCGCAACCTCGGCGACAAGGCCGTCACGCTCGGCCTGACGAGCACCGCCACCGACCCCAAGGGCCGGACGGCCCCCGCGGGCTTCTTCAGGCTCGGCGCCGGCGAGGTCACGGTCCCGGCCCACGGCAGGGCGTCCGTGGACCTGACGGCGAACACCAGGCTGGGCGGCACCGTCGACGGCGCCTACTCCGCCTATGTGACGGCGACCGGCGCCGGCCAGACGGTCCGCACGGCCGCCGCGGTGACCCGCGAGGTGGAGTCGTACGACGTCACGCTCAGGTTCATCGGCCGGAACGGCAAGCCCGCCCCGTACTACGGCGCCGACATGAGCGGCGTGGCCGGTCTGGCGAGCGGCGTCTCGTTCAACCCGTACGACAAGTCCGGCACGGTGAGGGTGCGCGCGCCGAAGGGCACGTACATCCTCAACACGGCGGTCTACGTCGCCCCGAAGGACGCCTCCAGGGGCATCGACTGGATCGCCCGGCCGAAGCTGACCGTCGCCGGGAAGCAGACGATCACCATCGACGCCCGCAAGGCCAGGCCGGTGGACATCACCGTCCCGGCCAAGGGCGTGACGTCGCGGTTCGCCTCGCCGGGGTACGACGTCACGATCGGTGGCGGCCAGTACGGCTACGGCTGGTTCCTGGACTCGTACCGGAACTTCCGTACCGCCCACCTGGGCCCGCAGCTGCCCGCCGGGTCGCTGTACCAGCAGTGGGACGGCCACTGGACCAAGGGCGCGGCCGACGAGTACGACGTCACCGCCGGCGGCCCGGTCAGGCAGCTCGCCACCGGCTACACCAGGCACTACCGGGCGAACGACCTGGCCACGGTCAAGGTCCGGCTCGGCGCCGCCGCGAGCGGCAAGACCGGTTCCGTCAGCGCCTCCGGCTGGCTGCCCGACAGCTCGGGCGCCTCCTCCGTCAGCGTCCCGCAGAAGCTGCCCGGCACCCGCACCCTGCACCTGTCCGCCACCGGCGGGGTGTCCTGGGAGCTGGACTTCACCCAGAACGGCGGCAAGGACAAGGACGGCTTCCCGCTCACCGACGCCGCCTACTCGCTCGGCCAGCACGGCTTCAAGGCCGGCAGGACGTACACCAGGACGGTCAACACCGCGGTCTTCGGCCCGCACCTCGGCGCCGGCATGGGGCTCTTCCGCGACGGCAACGAGATCTACGGCTCGCTGCCGCTGTTCGCCGACTCCGCCAGGAACGCCGGGTACTCCGACTTCACCTCGGTGAACACCACCCTGTACCGCGACGGCGCCAAGGTCGGCTCCAACGACGACCCGCTCTTCGGCGGCGGGACCTTCAAGGTCCCGGCCGGTGACGCCGCGTACCGGCTGACCACGTCGGTCACCCGGTCGGCCAAGGTCTCCGAGGCGTCCTCGCGGATCGACGCGAGCTGGACCTTCCGGTCCCGGCAGCCGGCGAAGTCCACCCAGCTCCCCGCCTCCACGCTCGTGTTCGGCGCCACGACCGGCCTGGACAGCCGTGTCGCCGCGGGCAGGACGGTCACCTTCCCGGTCAGCGTCGAGGGCTCGGCCGCAGGCGGCAACCTGAAGTCCCTCGCGGTGTACGTCTCCTACGACGGCAGGACCTGGACGAAGGCGGCCGTCAAGGGCGGAAGGATCACCGTGAAGAACCCCGGGAAGGGCCGGTCCGTCTCCTTCCGCACCAAGATCACCGACAGGCAGGGCAACACGTCGGAGATCACGATCCACGACGCGTACTACGGCGAGTAGGCGCGGAACCGAGGGGCATGCCGGAGACGATCCTCCGGCATGTCCCTCGGCGTATGGTCCCCCCATGACCGTCACCGCCATGATCACAGCCGTCGTCGGGGTCCTCGGGACACTGCTCGCGCCCGTGCTCCGCCAGCGGTACTCCGACCGGCAGCGGGCCGACGAGGCCCAACGGGCCGAGCACAGGCGCGGTTTCGAGGAACGGCGGGCCGCCTACACCGACATGAACCGCGCCTCCCGGCAGTTCCACACCCTCCTGAAGGACGCCCTGCACCGGCTTCGCGACGGCGTCTACACCGACCAGGAACGGGAGCAGCTGGAGGAGGCGCGGCGGGAGTACCGGGACCGGTACGCCGAGGCGCAGATGGTCGTACCCGAACGGATCCTGGACGCCTCCCGGGACGTCAACGGGGTGCTCGCCGGCATCGACGCCGTCGTCAAGCGGCTCGACCGCGACCTGGCCCGGGAGGGCGAGAGCGCGGAGCAGGCACTGGTGGACCTCAAGGAGGCGGATCCGCTGCTCACCGCAATGCGGCGGCTGATGCGCGCCGACCTCGGCGTCGAGGACTAGGCCGCCAGGCTCTAGACCGACGGCACCGCGCGGGTCGCGTCCGTGCCCCAGCTGGCCAGGAGACGCAGGGACTCGGCGGAGGGCGAGCCCGGCTCGGCGTGGTACGTCACCAGGGACTGGTCCGTGCCGTCCGACAGCCGGAAGGACTCGAAGTTCAGGGAGAGGTCGCCCACCAGGGGGTGGTGCAGGCGCTTGAGGCCGTGGCTCTTCTCCTTGACGTCATGGGTGGCCCACAGCCGGCGGAACTCCCCGCTCTTGACCGACAGTTCGCCCACCAGGGCGGACAGCCGGGGGTCGTCCGGGTAGCAGCCCGCGTCCATGCGCAGCGCACAGACGATGTCGATCGCCTTCTGCTCCCAGTCGACGAACAGCTCGCGGTACTCGGGCTTCAGGAACACCAGCCGGGCCCAGTTGCGCTCGGCCGCCGGCAGCTCCGCCCAGTCGCCGAAGACCGCCGCCGCCATGCGGTTCCAGGCGAGGATCTCCGAGCGGCGGCCCACGACGTACGCCGGCACGCCGTCCATCGTGTCCAGCAGCTGCCGGAGCGCGGAGCGGACCTGCTGCTGCCGCGCCGCCGGCTTCTTCTTGTGCGACTTCGGCCTGGCCAGGTGGGTGAGGTGCGCGTGCTCGGCGTCCGTCAGCCGCAGGGCGCGGGCGATCGAGCCGAGGACCTCCGCCGACACGTTCCGCCCGTTGCCCTGCTCCAGCCGCGTGTAGTACGCCACCGACACCCCGGCCAGCTGCGCCAGCTCCTCCCGGCGCAGCCCCGGCACCCGGCGGTGCCGGCCGAAGTCGGGCAGTCCCACGTCCTCCGGCTTCAGCCGCGCCCGCCTGCTGCGCAGGAACTCGCTCAGCTCGGCCCGCCGGTCCAGGGGCCGGCCGGGGGCGGCCGCTTCCGGCTGTTCGTCCATACCGCCAGTATCGGTGGTGCCCGCCGGTCGTACGCCCACCAGCCTGATCCCGCCAGTGGTAGGCACGGCAGTCGTACGCAGAGGTGTGGACTGGGTGACATGTGGGACCTGAGGCAGGCTGGAACAGTGCCCGGCGGTGAGGCAGCCGGGCACGGACAGAGCTGCTAGGGAGAACCCCGCCATGACCACTGTTGCCGCGTACGCCGCCCCCGCCGCGAAGGCCCCGCTGGAGCGGACCACCATCGAGCGACGCGCGGTCGGCGAGTTCGACGTCCTGATCGACATCAAGTTCGCCGGCATCTGCCACTCCGACATCCACCAGGCCCGCGAGGGCTGGGGCGAGGCGATCTTCCCGATGGTCCCGGGCCACGAGATCGCGGGCGTCGTCTCGGAGGTCGGCCCCGGTGTGACCAAGTTCGCCGTCGGCGACCGCGTGGGCGTCGGCTGCATGGTCGACTCCTGCCGGGAGTGCGACAACTGCAGGGCCGGCCTGCAGCAGTACTGCGCCAAGGGCCCCGTCTGGACGTACAACGCCGTCGGCAAGGACGGCGAGCCCACCTACGGCGGCTACGCCCAGAAGGTCGTCGTCGACGAGAACTACGTCGTCCGCATCCCCGAGGGACTCTCCCTCGACGTCGCCGCCCCGCTGCTGTGCGCCGGCATCACCACCTACTCCCCGCTGCGGCACTGGAACACCGGCCCCGGCAAGAAGGTCGCCGTCGTCGGCCTCGGCGGGCTCGGTCACATGGGCGTCAAGATCGCCCACGCCCTCGGCGCCGAGGTCACCGTCCTGTCCCAGTCGCTGCGCAAGAAGGACGACGGCCTGAAGCTGGGCGCCGACGACTACCGGGCCACCAGCGACCCGAAGACCTTCGAGGACCTGAAGGGCACGTTCGACCTCATCCTCAACACCGTCTCGGCCCCGCTCGACTTCGCCGCCTACCTGTCCCTGCTGCGTACGGACGGCACGATGGTGAACGTCGGCCTGCCCGAGGAGCCGGTGCAGATCGTGCTCCAGTCGCTGTTCGGCAACCGCCGCAGCATGAGCAGCTCCGGCATCGGCGGCATCCCGGAGACCCAGGAGATGCTGGACTTCTGCGCCGAGCACGGACTGGGCGCCGAGATCGAGCTGATCAGCGCGGCCGAGATCAACGAGGCCTACGAGCGGGTCCTGTCGAGCGACGTCCGCTACCGCTTCGTCATCGACACCGCGACGATCTGACCCGGTCCTTCGTACGAGAGGCGCGGGCGCGGGGCACCGACGGCACGGTTCCCCGCGCCCAGGGCGGCCGTGCGACCTCCCCCGCCCGGTTCAGAGCCTGCTGTACTTCTCGATGTCCTGCGTGAACTCCTCGATCGCCAGGGCGGTGAGCGTCGGCCGGGTGTCGGCGATGGCGTTCAGGTAGTCCTCGGTGGTGGCGGGCCGGCCCCGGCGATCCGCCACCTCCCGCTCGAACGCCGCCTGCGCGCCCTTGCGGGCGGCGAACTCGATGTCGGCCGGGGTGAACAGCTCGCTGGCCGCGACCAGCCGGGCGACGTCCACCGAGCCGCCGGCGGCCCGCAGATAGCGGGTCCAGATCGCCGACCGGGCGGTCGGGTCCGGCGGCCCGATGGGGATGACGTAGTCGAACCGGCCCGGTCGCAGGAACGCCGCGTCCAGCGAGCGCACCGAGTTGGTGGCGCAGACCAGCAGCCGCGCGTCGGGCTCGCGGAAGACGGGGATGAGCTTGAGCAGCTCGTTGGTCACCCCGTGCCCGGGGTCGACCGCCTTGCCGGAGCGCGCGCCGGCGATCTCCTCGACCTCGTCGATGAAGAGGACGACCGAGTCCAGTTCCGCCAGGTCGGCGAAGACGTCCCGCAGAGCCGTGGCCAGCCCCTCGCTCGTGTCGGCGGCCAGCCGGGACGGGAACAGCTCAACGAACGGCCAGCTCAGACGCGAGGCGACCGCCTTGGCGAAGCTCGTCTTCCCGGTGCCCGGCGGGCCGAACAGGATGACCGCCTTGGGCGGGATGACCCCGTAGCGGTCCGCCAGCGCCGGCTCCGTCAGCGGGAGCACCACCCGGCGCTCGACGACCTGCTTCTCCCGCTCCATGCCGGCCATGGCGTCCCAGAGCCCCTCCGGCAGCATGCGACCGCCCAGCGCCGCGAGGACGTCGGCGTTGGCGGCGCCGAGCGGTTCGAGCTTCTCGAAGTAGGCCAGGTCGGCGCGGCACCCGTAGCCGGAGTTCTCCAGCGCCTTCGTGCCCGCGGCGCCCGCGGGCAGCAGCGCGCTGATGTGGCGCACGCCCAGCGCCCGCAGCCGCCGTTCCAGCTCGGCGAGGAGAGCGCTGCCGATCCCGCGCTCGCGCCAGCGGGCGGCGAGCGCCACCAGCAGGACCCACCCCCGCTTGCCCTGGGCCTGGGCCACCACCATGCCCACCAGCTCGTCGCCGACCACGGCGACCACCGCCGGCTGGCCGTCCTTGGCCGCGGCCATCACCTCGGAGACCGGGAAGACCCGGTCCTCGTCGGCCCGGCGGCTCTGGTCCCATATCTGGATGGCCTGGTCGAGATCGTCGTCGTGATAGTCGCGCAGATGCCAAGCGGGCATCGCCACCACCTCACCCGCACCGGGGCCTCCCATTGTCCTCCGGGGGAGCGCCGGGTGCCGAGCCGGGACGCGCCCGCGAAGACCCTCCGTACCGGAGCCGGTCCCGACGATGCCGTTGTCACAGTCCGCGGTCGCCGGGTACTCGGTGCCTGGGTAGACCGGAAGGAAGACCGTCGACGCGGCTGCGGGGCACGCACAGGGCGGCACAGGAGGCGACTTCCATGGCCGATGGAGGTGGACCCGGCGAGCGCGACGCCGGGGCGGTGACCCTCGACGCGCTGTTCACCCAGGCGCCGGTCGGTCTCGCCGTCCTCGACAGCGACCTCCGGGTGGTCCGCATCAACACCGCGACACCCGCCATGCAGGGCATGCGCGAGGAACAACTGATAGGCCGCACGTTCCCCGGCTCGCACTACGTGGTCGAGGCGGAGGCGGCCGAGACTCTCGTACGCGCGGTACTGGCGTCCGGCATACCGGTCAGACGCCGGATCCTCCGCGCGCGGCCGCCGGCCCACCACGGTGAGGAGCGCCTCTACGAGCTGTCCGCGTTCCGTCTCCTGAACCCCGAGGGCGCGGTGCTCGGCGTCACCATCACCGTCATCGACGTCACCGACCGGGAGCGGGCCCTGGCCCGGCTGGCCGTTCTCGACCGGGCGCGCGAGCGCGTCGGCCGCAGCCTGGACATGGTCGTGACCTGCCAGGAACTGGCCGACACGCTCGTACCGGGCTTCGCGGACGTCGCCGTCGTGGAGCTGGTGGACGCCGTGGTCAGGGGCGACGAACCCCCGCCGGCGCCCCTCGACCCGTGCCCGACGATGCTGCGGGCCGGCTTCCGCAGCGGCGCCGGCGAGGACCAGCCGCAGGCCCTCCCACTGGGACACGTGGCGCTCCTGCCCGAACCGACCCCCTTCAGCCAGGCCCTGGTCGACCTGCGTCCCCGCGCCGTTCCGCTCGCCCCCGAACCGTCCTGGCTGGACGCCGACCCGGCACGCGGCCGGGCCATCCGCGCGACCAAGGCGCACAGCCTGCTCGTCGCCCCCCTGGCACTGCGGGACTCGGCCATCGGACTGGTGAGCCTCTACCGCACCTCCTCGCCGCGCCCGTACGACGAGAGCGACCTCGGCCTCGCCCGCGACCTCGCCCGGCACACCGCGCTGTGCGTCGACAACGCCCGCCGCTACACGCGGGACCACTCGGTCGCCGTGACCGTCCTGCAGCACATGCCCCCGCTCAACGCCGCTTCGCAGACGGCGCTCGAGGTGGAGGGCGTCGCGCACACCGGCACCGGGGGGAGCGCGTGGTTCGACACCATCCCCCTGTCCGGTGCCCGGACCGCGCTGGTCGCCGGATCCGTCTCAGGAGGGGGCATCCACGCGACGGCGGCCATGGGCCAGCTGCGCACCGCCATCCTCTCCCTGGCCTCCCTGGACCTGGATCCCGAGGACCTGCTCGCGCGCCTGAACGACACGGCCACGTTGCTGACGGCCGAACGGGCATCGCTCCCCGAGGACGACGAGCCGGCTCCCGAGTCCATCAGCGCCGGCTGCGTCTACGCCGTGTACGACCCGCTGACCAGGGACTGCACCATCGCCCGGGCCGGCCATCCCGGGCCCATCGTCGTCGGACCCGACGGCAGCGTCGACGAGCTCGACGACACGCCCGGTCCACGGCTGGGCAGCACCGACCGGTCTCCCTTCGCCGCGACGACCGTCCGGGTTCCCGAGAACAGCGTGATCGCCTTCCCCGGCACCCCGGCGCTGGTCCCGCACCTGACCGCCGTCGCCGCCGGCCTGCACCGGGCGGCCCCGGCAGGCTCGGGCCCCACGCTGCGGGGCCTGTGCGACGACATCCTGTGCACCCTCCCGGTCGACGTCGCGACCGAGGGCGTCGTGTTCCTGCTGGTCCGCACACGCCCCTTCCCCTCCGACCGGGTCGCCACACGGGAACTCGACAGCGAACTCACCGCGGCTGCGGCGGCCCGCGAGTTCGCCATGGCACGACTGGCCGAGTGGGACGTGGACGACGAGACCGCCTACGGCACCGAACTGATCGTCAGCGAGCTGGTCACCAACGCGCTCCGCTACGGCAACGCTCCGCTGGAGCTGCGTCTGATCATGGATCGCGCACTGACCTGCGAGGTGAGCGACTCCGGTGTCTCGGCGCCGCACATGCGGCACGCCCGCGCCACCGACGAGAGCGGACGCGGCCTGTTCATCGTCGCGCAGCTCGCCGAGTCCTGGGGGGTGCGCTTCTCGGCCGACGGCAAGACCGTCTGGACCGAGCAGACGGCGTTCCTGACCGACCTCTACTACCGGGGCAGCGCGGCGGTGGTCTTCAC
>NZ_JBSGDB010000194.1:0-15650 GCF_053602155.1 Streptomyces sp. NPDC004561 | reverse complement strand
TGGGGAAGTCCGTCCCGCCCACCCGGCGCCCCGCCACACTCCACGCCACCAGGCCGCTGACCAGCCCAAATACCGAACTACGGCTGGAGTACTAGTCGTCGGCGACACGGTGACCTGCGACGACTACCTTGGATGACAAAGATCCTGTTTGTGAGCCGCTTCAGCATGAGGGTGCGATTGCTGAAGATCGATCGGTATCCGACTCGATCGTGTCTGTGAGGTGCATGTGCGGCGGTGGGGGCCCGTGGTGCCTAGTGTGGTGTGGTGGACAGACAGCGGGAGATAAGGGACTTTTTGGTGTCGCGGCGTGGCCGGGTGCCGCCGCGGCAGGTGGGGTTGCCCGCGCTGGGAGCCCATCGCAGGGTTCCGGGATTGCGCAGGGAGGAGGTCGCTCTGCTGGCCGGCGTGAGCGTCGACTACTACGTGCGCCTGGAGCGCGGTCACGTGGCGGGAGCGTCGGATTCTGTGCTGGATGCAGCGGCCGATGCACTGCAACTCGATGCAGCGGAGCGGTCCCACCTCTTTGATCTTGCTCGCGCGAGCCGCGGCGGGTGACTCGAGGCGAGGGAAGAGGGTTTGCCGGAGGGGGTCCAGCGGGTGCTGGACGCGCTGACAGCGGTGCCGGCGTTCGTGTGGAACCGACGGTTGGACCTGGTGGCGACGAATCATCTCGGCTACGCCCTGTACGCACCGCTTTTTGTGGAGGCGTCGTCGGGGCCGGTGAACATCGCGCGGTTCAAGTTTCTCGATCCGGCGGCGCGCTCGTTCTTCTACGACTGGGAGACGTCGATCCGTAACACAGTCGCGCTGCTGCGGATGGGGGCCGGGATGATGCCCGATGACCAGGGAATGAAGGACCTGGTCCAGGAGCTGTCGGCGGCCAGTGAGCCGTGCGCCCGATGCTGGCGCGATCACGACGTGCGGCTGCACTGGAGCGGGGTGAAGGAGTACGAGCATCCTGCGGTGGGGCGGCTGAGCCTGCCGTTTGAGACGTTGACGCTGCCGGGGCGGCCGGATCTGATGCTGTCGGTGCTGACGCCGGATCCGGGCAGTGCGTCGGCGGAGGGCGTACGGCAGTTGGCCGACTGGGCGGATGCACAGCATGCTCTCTCCGCGCGCGCCGATGCCGGCTGAGACGGGCTGGGCCGAAACGCGTTCGCGAGGGTCTGGTCAGGGGTGGGAGGCGTCCTGGTGGGTTTCGTCCGGGCTGGTGGCGGCCCAGGAGGCGAGCAGGCGTAGCGCGTCATAGTCGGGTGTGCCTGGTTCGGCGCTGTAGACGGTCAGCGTGAGGCCGGGGTGGGCGGGCAGTTCCATGGCGTCGAAGTCGAGGGTGATCTCGCCGATGGCCGGGTGGCGGAAGAGCTTGCGGCCGGTGTGGTGCAGGCGCACGTTGTGTTTGGCCCAGGCCGCACGGAACTCGTCGCTGCGGGTGACGAGTTCGCCGATCAGTCCGGTCAGTTCGGCATCGCCCGGGGCTCGGCCGGTTTCGGTGCGCAGCAGGGAGACGGTGGTGTTGACGGAGGCGTTCCAGTCGGGGAAGAAGTCGCGGCTGGTGGGGTCGAGGAACTGGAAGCGGGCGATGTTGACTGGGCGGGCCGAGCCGGTGAACAGGGGGGCGTAGAGGGCCCGCCCGAGCGGGTTGACGGCGAGGATGTCGAGGCGGCCGTTGCGGATGAAGGCCGGGGCGTCGGTCATAGAGACCAGAACGCGGGTGAGGCTGGCCGAGACGGGCGTCTTGGCCTTGCGGGCGGCGCGGCGCGGCGGGCGGTGACGCTGGGCGGCGGCCAGATCGTGCAGGTGGGCGCGTTCGGCCTCGTCGAGCTGGAGGGCGCGGCTGAGGGCGTCGAGGACCTCCTCGGAGGCGCCGGCGAGCTGGCCTCGCTCCAGGCGGGCGTAGTAGTCGATGCTGACACCGGCGAGCATGGCGACTTCCTCGCGGCGCAGCCCGGGCACTCTGCGGTTCGCGCCGCCGAAGGCCGGCAGCCCGGCCTGCTGCGGGGTGATCTTCGCGCGGCGAGTGGCGAGGAACTCTCGGATCTCGTGGGCGGTGTCCATGCCGTCCAGGCTAGGCCGGGTGGAAGAGCCCTGGGGTGTCCTGTCAGTACCTGTAACAGCAGTGCCTTCCGTGAGGCTGTGAGCTGCCGTTTCCTCGATGGTGGCAGCGGATGCGGTCCGCGTCCGCGAGGCGGGAAGAACCCCTCCGGCGGATGCCAGCCGGCCTCTTCTGGCCGACTGTGAGCAACGCCGCGTCCTCGTGTTCACACCTTTGCAGGGAGTCGCCTTATGGCACAGCAGTCCGCGCCTCAGGAACTGGCCGGTATCGCGCCGAAGCTGGTCGAGGTCACCAACGAAGTCCTCTTCAAGGATGTGTGGGAGCGCCCGGGGCTCGCCCCGCGGGACCGCAGCCTGGTCACGGTCAGCGTGCTGGCCGCGCTGTACCGCAGCGAGCAGCTGCCCTATCACCTGGGCGTGGCGCTGGACAACGGACTCGCGGTGGAGGAGCTGTCCGAGGCGATCACGCACCTGGCCTTCTACGCCGGATGGCCCAACGCCATGACCGCGATCACCCAGCTGAAGAAGATCGCGGACGAGCGTTCCGCCTGATCACGGCGCATGCAGCGCAACGATGCCCCGCACGGTCATCGGGACGGATCGAATCAAAGGAAAGAACGAGATGGCTGTCAACGAATTTGATCAGATTTTCCCCCTCGGGGAGAAGAACGACGCCTTCGCGCAGTACTTCATCGGCCAGAGCTACCTGGCTCCGCTCGCCTCGGGGAGCGTCCCCGTCAGCAACGTCTCCTTCGAACCGGGCTGCCGCAACAACTGGCACATCCACCACGGCACGGCCGGCGGCGGAGACCAGATTCTGATGTGCACGGCGGGCAGCGGCTGGTACCAGGCCGAGGGCGAGGAACCCGTCAGCATGGAGCCGGGAACGGTGGTTCGCGTCCCGGCGGGCACCAAGCACTGGCACGGCGCGAAGGCCGACTCGTGGTTCTCCCACGTCGCCTTCATCACGCCGGGCGAGGACGTCAGCAACGAATGGCTCGAGCCGGTCACCGATGAGGTGTACGGGCAGCTGCCGAAGAACGGAGCGAACGCATGACCATCCTGGACGAGACCTACACGCTGGCAGGCGGCATCGAGATTCCCAAGCTGGGGCTCGGCACCTGGTTCATCGACGACGACAAGGCGGCCGACGCGGTCCGCGCGGCCGTGGAGATCGGCTACCGCAACATCGACACCGCCCAGGCATACGGCAACGAGCGCGGCGTCGGCGAGGGCGTGCGCACATCGGGAGTGCCCCGCGACGAGCTGTTCGTCTCGACAAAGCTCGCTGCGGAGATCAAGGACTACGACCAGGCGCTGGCCGCGATCGACGGCTCTCTTGACAAGCTTGGCCTGGACCGCATCGACCTGATGCTGATCCACAGCCCGCAGCCGTGGGACGACTTCCGCGGCGGCGACTACGCTCAGGGCAACCGCGAGGCATGGCGTGCCCTGGAGGACGCCCACCAGGCCGGCAAGATCCGTTCCATCGGCGTCTCCAACTTCCAGCAGCACGACCTGGAGAACATCCTGCAGGGCGCGACCGTCGTCCCGCATGTGAACCAGCTGCTCGTGCACGCCGGCAACACCCCCTCCGACCTCCTGGCCTACTGCGAGAGCAAGCAGATCCTCGTCGAGGCGTACTCGCCGATCGCCCACGGCGCGATCCTGAAGAACGCCGAGGTCCAGGCGATGGCAGAGAAGTACGGCGTGTCCGTCCCCCAGCTGTGCATCCGCTACACCCTGCAGCTGGGCACGGTGTCGCTGCCCAAGACGGCGAACCCCGAGCACATGAGGTCCAACGCCGAGGTCGACTTCGAGATCTCCGGCGCTGACATGAACATCCTGCGAGACCTGCGCGACGTGGACTATGGCGAGCACAGCGCCTTCCCTGTCTACAGCGGCAAGTGACGCCGGACGAGCGCTACCTCGCGCTGGCACGGGCCGGCCATGACGCACCGAGCCGGACGCATCCGCGCCGACGGCGTTGACGCCGAGGTGACGTTCACTGACGCGTCGGCCCGGACCGTGCGCCGCGCGGTGCGCGACGTCTTCCGGACCGCGGACAGGCCGGCCCGCCCGCGGAGTGACCTCTCATGGCGCACGTCGGCATGCTCGTCGGGGCGAGCGCGGCGACGGTACGACCTGGCTGGAGCCGGTCACCGACGAGCAGTACAAGGCGGCCCTGGCCGTCGTCGACCTCTGACACCGGCCCCCACTACATGACGCCCCGGCCCCTTCGTAGGGGGCCGGCACGTCCGTTCCGACTGAGAAAGGCAGCACCATCATGCGCGGAGCGATTCTCCACGCCCCGGGCGACGTCCGCTTCGAGGAGCGCGACGACCCGAAGATCATCGAGCCCACCGATGCGGTCATCCGCACGACAGCGACCTGCGTGTGCGGGTCGGACCTGTGGGACTACCGCGGCATCAACCCGGTCGAGCAGCCCACCCCGTTCGGGCACGAGTACGTCGGCATCGTCGAGGAAGTCGGTGACGGGGTGAAGAACATCAAGCCGGGCCAGTTCGTCGTCGGCTCCTTCTTCGCCTCCGACAACACCTGCCCGAACTGCCGCAACGGCTACCAGACCAACTGCCTGCACCGTGAGTTCGTCGGCGCCGGCGGCTGCCAGGCCGAGAAGATCCGCATCCCGCTCGCCGACGGCACCCTGGTCGCCACCCCCGAGGTACCCGACGAGAAGTACATCCCCAGCCTGCTGGCCTGCTCCGATGTGATGGGCACCGGCTGGTACGCGGCCAAGGCCGCCGAGGTCCGCCCCGGCGACACCGTCGCGGTCGTCGGTGACGGTGCGGTCGGCCTGTGCGCCATCATCGCCGCCAAGGAACTCGGCGCGGAGCGGATCATCGCCATGTCCAGGCACGAGTCCCGCCAGAAGCTGGCCCGAGAGTTCGGCGCGACAGACATCGTCGCCGAACGCGGCGAGGAGGGCATCGCCCGCATCAAGGAGATGACCGGCGGCATCGGCGCCGACCGGGTCCTGGAGTGCGTGGGCAACGAGCAGTCGATGCAGCAGGCCCTCAACTCCACCCGCCCCGGCGGCAACGTCGGCTTCGTCGGCGTCCCGCACGGCGTCTCCCTCGACGGCGAGCAGCTGTTCTACTCCCACGTCGGCCTGCGCGGCGGCCCGGCCCCCGTCCGCGACTACCTTCCCCACCTGATCGACCTGGTGCTGGCCGGACGCATCAACCCGGGCAAGGTCTTCGACCTGGAACTGCCCCTGGACCAGGTGGCCGAGGGCTACAAGGCGATGGACGAGCGCCGCGCCATCAAGACCCTGCTCAAGCCCTGACCCGTAGCACTGCCGGGACGCTGGTGCGGCCGTCAGGCGTGACTGCCGCACCAGCGCCACCGCAGCAACCACCGCACCTTTCCGCGTGAAGGGGAGATGTTGTTTCGTGTTGGCAATCGGTCTGACCTCCTACGGCCCTCCCGAGGTACTGCAGCCGCTGGAGGTGGAGGAGCCGCATGCCGCGGCGGGCCAGGTGCGTATCCGGGTGCGTGCTGCCGCGGTGAACCCGGCCGACGTGATGCTGCGCGACGGCTCACTCGCCGACTCGTACAGCAATGTCGAGCCGCCGTTCGTGCCGGGCATGGACATCGCCGGGACGCTCGACGAGGTGGGGCCCGGCCTGCCGGACGGCTTCGGCCTGCAGGTGGGCGACGACGTCGTCGCCGTGGTCGACAACCACGGCCGTCACGGCGGCTACAGCTCCTTCGTGGTGGTCCCGGCCGCCTCGGTCACCGCCACGCCCGCCCGAACCGGGTATCCGCAGGCGGCGTCGTTCCTGATGAACGCACTGACCGCCCGCTGCGCCCTTGACGCGCTGGCCCTGCCGGCCGGTGCGACGGTGCTGGTGACCGGCGCCGCCGGCGCGGTCGGCGGCTACACCGTGCAGCTTGCCGCAGCCGCAGGGCTCATCCCCCTCGCGGTGGCCTCCCGCGCCGACGAGCAGCTGGTGCGCGGCTTCGGCGCGCAGCACGTCGTCGGCCGCGACAGCCCGGTCACCGAGCAGGTCCGCGAGCTGGTGCCCGACGGCGTGGACGGCGTGGTCGATACGGCGATGCTGCACGAGGCCGTCACTGCGGCGCTGCGCGACGGGGGCGCCATGGCGGTGCTGCGATTCTGGGACGGAGCCCCCGGGCGCGGCATCACCGTGCACCCGGTTAACGTCCGCGACCACGTCACAGACCACGCCGCCATCGGGGCCCTGCGGGAACAGGTCGAGAAGGGTGTGCTCGACCTGCGTGTCGCCGCCACCTTCCCCGCTGAGAAGGCGGCTGAAGCCCACCGACGGCTGGAACAGGGCGGCGTGCGAGGGCGCCTCGTCCTTGAATTCCCGCCCCGCCCGTAACCATCATCCGTGAACGACGCCCCCGGGGCCTATGCGGCAGAAGAGAGGCCGGGCCGGCGCACTTCGGCCCGGCCCGCCTCCTCGCAACGTACGCCCCGGGGCGAGGAGAACACCATGAACCCCACCTACGACTTCACCGGGCAGGTCGCGCTGGTCACCGGCGCCGCCTCTGGTATGGGCCTGGCCACCGCCCGCGCCCTGGCCCACGCCGGCGCGGCCGTCGTCCTGGCCGACCTCGACCGCCCGGCTGCCGAGGCAGCGGCGAAGAGCCTCACCGACGACGGCCATCAGACCCTCGGGGTCGGCTGCGACGTCGCGGACGAGGACCAGGCCCAGGCCATGGTCGAGCGCGCGGTGCAGACCTTCGGACGCCTGGACATGGCGTTCAACAACGCCGGCATCCAGGTCCCGCCGACCGACGCCGCCGAGGAGCGGGCGGAGGACTTCGACCGCGTCAACGCGGTCAACCTGCGCGGCATCTGGACGTGCCAGAAGCACGAACTACGCCAGATGCGCACCCAGGGCTCAGGCGCGATCGTCAACTGCTCCTCCCTGGGCGGCCTGGTCGGTCTGCCCGAACGCGCCGCCTACCACGCCTCCAAGCACGGTGTGATCGGGCTGACCCGCAGCGCGGCCGTGGAGTACGCCGCCCGGGGCATTCGCATCAACGCCGTGTGCCCGGGCACGATCGACACGCCCATGGTCGCCGGCATGCTCGAAGGCCAGGCCGAGGCCATGGCCGAGATCTTGAAGCAGCAGCCGATCGGCCGCCTGGGCACCGCCGAGGAGATCGCCAACGCCGTGCTGTGGCTGTGCAGCCCCGCTGCCACGTTCGTCATCGGCGTCGCCCTGCCCGTCGACGGCGGCTTCACAGCCCACTGAAACCGCACGGGGCCTCGAAGGTTCCTGCGCTCGCACCCGCAGGGCGCCTGGGAGGCACTGCCAGTACCTGGCACGACGGTGCCTTCCCCGCGCACCCGGGCGGCGGTTTCCTGGAAACGACCACCCACCGGAGGCGGCCCGCGCATCAAGCCCGGGCCCCGGCCGGTCCCGGCCCACCCCGGTACGGCTGCCCTTCACCTGCTCCTGGAGCTGCACCCCATGTCCCTGCCTGCTTCCCCCTCCCGCAGCGGCGGTCTCAGCGCGCCCGAGCGGCGCGGGCACCCAGCGGCGGCGCTGGCCGCAGCCCTGCTGGGCTTCTTCGTGATCACGCTCGACGCGCTGGTCGTCAACGTCGCCCTGCCCGCGATCCGCAGCGACCTGGGAGGCGGCATCACGGGCCTGCAGTGGGTCCTGGACGGCTACACCCTGATGTTCGCAGCGCTGCTGCTGTCGGCCGGCTCCCTGTCGGACCGCATCGGCGCCTGCCGCGCCTTCGGCCTGGGACTGGCCGTGTTCATCGCCGCCTCCATCGCCTGCGGCCTGGCACCCACCCTCCCGGTGCTGATTGCCGCCCGCATCGTGCAAGGCGCCGGTGCCGCCGCCATGATGCCCACCAGCCTGGCACTGATCCGCGAGGCGTACACCGACCCCGTCAAGCGCGCACGGGCGGTCGCCCTGTGGGCGGTGGGAGGCGCCGTCGCCTCAGCGGCGGGCCCCGTCGCCGGCGGCGCGGCCAGCCTGATCAGCTGGCGGATGATCTTCTTCATCAACCTGCCGATCGGCCTGGTCGCACTGCTGCTCCTCGCGCGCACCGACCGGTCCCCGCACCGCCCGGCCCCCTTCGATGCGACCGGGCAGGTCACCGCGGTCCTCGCCATGGGCGCACTGACGTTCGGCGCGATCGAGGCCGGCGAACGAGGCTTCACCGCCCCCATCGTCTGGGGCGCGGCCCTTATCACCCTGGTGGCCGCCGCCGTGTTCCTGCGCGCGCAGGCCCGCGGCCAGGCCCCGATGGTTCCCCTGCCGCTGCTGTGCCACCGCACCGTGGTGATCTCCTGCGCGGCCGGGTTCGCGTTCATGGCCGGCTTCTACGGCATGGTGTTCCTCTTCAGCCTCTACCTGCAGCAGCAGCGGGGCCTGTCACCGCTGGCCACCGGAGCGGCGTTCGTGCCGATGACGGTGCTATCGGCGTTCATCAACCCGCTCTCCGCGCGGGCCGCCGAACGCTTCGGCCCCCGCGTGCCGATCAGCTGCGGTCTGCTGCTGATGGCGGCCGGGCTGATCACGCTGGCTCTGGTGCCCGAGGCCACGCCGACCTGGGCGCTGGCGGCGCTGATGCTCCCGGTCGGCCTGGGCGGTCCGCTGGCCATGCCGCCCACCACCGCCCTGCTCGTCAACAGCGTGCCCCCGCAGCAGACCGGCACGGCCAGCGGCGTGTTCAACACCTCCCGCCAGCTCGGCGGCGCCCTGGCCGTCGCAGTCTTCGGCGCGCTGCTGGCCAGCCAGAGCCACATGCTGACCGGCGTGCGCACCAGCCTGCTGCTGGCCGCCGCCATCGTCGGCGCCGCGGGCATCGCGGCCTGCTTCCTGCGCCCTGCCGCGGATCACCCGATGGGCCCCGCCCCGGCTCCCGCCGCCCGAACCGCAGAAGCCAAGGGATCCCTGCCGCACCCCGCCCAGCCCCGCACAGCGAAGGAGACCACCCCGTGACCACCTGGACCCCGCACGCACTGGAGCACCTCGCCGCCGCCGACGAACTGCACATCGCTCCCCGCCGCAGCGACGGCTCGCTGCGCAAGCCGACCACCATCTGGGTCGTCACCGACGGCGATCAGGTGTTCGTCCGCTCCTGGCACGGCACCGACGGCGCCTGGTGGAAGACGGCGCGCACCACCGGCACCGGACACATCAGCGCCGGCGGAATCGATGCCGACGTCTCCTTCACCCCGGTCACCGACCCCGCCGCCAACGCCCGCGTGGACGGCGCCTACCGCGCCAAGTACGGCCGCTACACCGGCTACGTCGAACCCATGACCGCCGAACAGGCCCGCGCCACCACCCTGCGCCTGACCCCGCAGACCTGACTCCACACCCGCCACCCGCCCCCTCCCGAAACCGGAGACGCCTTTCATGACCACCCTCGCTCTCATCGGCGCCGGACCCGGACTGGGCGCTGCCGTCGCCCGCCGCTTCGGCCGCGAAGGCTTCGACATCGCGCTCATCTCCCGCAGCCCCGAACACCTCGACGCGTTGGCCGCCGACCTGCAGCAGGACAACATCACCGCGAAGGGCTTCGCCGCCGACGTACGCGACGCGAAAGCCCTGAGCGCGGCTCTGGACACGGCCACCACCACCCTCGGCCCCATCGAAGTGCTCCAGTACAGCCCCGTCCCGCACAAGGACTTCATGAAGCCCGTCCAGCGCACGCGCCCCGAGGATCTGCAAGGCCCTCTGGCCTTCTCCCTGTTCGGGCCCATGACGGCCGTCGAGCAGGTCCTGCCGGACATGCGGCAGGCCGGCCGCGGAACCATCCTCTTCGTCAACGGCGGCAGCGCGGTGCGCCCGCACCCCGAACGGGCCGGCACCTCCATCGCGTTCGCCGCCGAGAGCGCCTACGCCCGCATGCTGCACGACAGCCTCGCCGCCGACGGCGTGCACGTCGCCCAGCTGATCATCCCCGGCGCCATCGCTCCCGGCGACGAGCACACCGACCCCGCCACCCTGGCCGACACCCTGTGGAGCGAAACGGCTGGGTTCGCTGTCAAACGCCTCGATTGGATGACAAAGGACACCCAGCCCCAGGGCGGGGAGCGGGCCCGTTACTGACCCGTCTCGGCGAAGTTTGACCGTGGCTTCTCAGCGGCGGTGTGGCCTGGAGTCGGCAGTGTCAGAACGGGGGTTCGGTGGGGAATGTGCCAGCCCAGATGGTTTCAGCCGGTTTGGTCTTCGGCTCTTGAAGGATTCCTACGGCGTCCTTGATGCGGCCGAGGTCGATGAGGTGCCGGGCGAGGAGGTGACTGTTGGAGGGCAGGTGCTGTTCGAGGACGGCGACGGCTTCCTCCGTGCGGCCGGCCTCTGCCAGCAGATCGGAAATGCTCCAGGCCGCGTACCAGGTGTCGCCCTCGGGATGCGTCCGCGCCTGCTCGATTGCTTCGTCGAGCAGGCCGCAATCGGCCATGAGCGGAAGCCTCATCCTGAAGAAGTCCCACTCCTCCTCACTGTCGCGGCGCGCCTTGAGGGCATCGAGGTAGGCCAGGCCGTCGTGGGCGCGGCCGTGGTCGGCGTACAGGGTGCACAGTGTGTTGACTATCCAGTCCTCCCCGCCGCCGGGTGATTCCGCGAGTGTGCGTATCACCTGAATCGCCTCGTCGCCCCGCCCGTGCCGGGCCAGGAGCTCGGACAGGAGCACGCCACCGTTGTACCGGCGGGCTGGAGAGTCGCCCGGCGGCCGGCACACGTCGATCGCGCCTTCCACGTCACCGCGCTCCTCCAGCACCTCGGCAAGGCGCCGCGCGGCGTGCCCGTGATACTCGGCCGCCGCGTAGGCGCGCAGTTCCTCGATCCGGTCGTGCCTCGCCAGCAGGTCGGCCAACTGGTCACGGCCGTTGACAGAGGTGATGTTGCGGGTGTGCAGTAGGGCGATCGCGTTCTCGACGCGGCCCTGGCGCTCGCGGATCGCGGCCAGCAGTCCGATGGCGTTGGACGGCTCGGTCCGCCGGTTGTCGCAGTTGGGATCGCCGCACGCGGGGACCGCCTCGACCCGGCCCTCCAGCAACGCCGCCGCCTCCTCATCCAGGCCCGCGCCTTCTGCGATGTCGACTAGACAGTTGGCGAGGAACCAGTCGTCGATCCCGGCTCTCAGCAGGGTGAACGCTTCGCCGCCACGGTTGTGGCGGGCCAGCAGACGTGCGAAGAACTCCAGTGCCAGCCGGTCTCCCGCCTGCGCGTACGGCCGGGCCCGCTCGATCGCCTCCTCCACCCGCCCCAGCCCTCCAGCAACTCCGCCTCGGCCCGGGTGGCCGGCCACCAGCCCGTCGCGACATAGGGAGCGAGCACTTCCAGCGCCTCTGACTGTCGGCCCTGCCCGCCGAGCAGGCGTGCCCACTCCCGCGCGCAGAACCACTCCCCACGCCCGGCCTGGAACTCCACCTCCACCGCATGGCCGAGCTCAAGAAGCCGCGAGACCAGCAGCGGCGGAATGCAGCCGGACAACGTCCGGACTCGGTAGTCAAGATCAGCAGCGTCCACGGCAACGCACCCTAACCCCCACCTCCGACAACGGCTGTCCCGTCTCATTAGATCTTGCCGGGGCGAGGCCGTTGACCTGCGGGGTGACAGCTTCAACTGCGACTTACTGGGGGCAGCGATGAGGCGTCGCGAAGACGCGTGGGTGGTGCGGTTGGCGCGTCTCATGGATCACGGCGAGGGCGATGCCACCTGAGCAGGACCTTGTCAGGTTGGCGAGACGCTTGACGGCCGGTTTCGCATCGAAGATGGCAGTTCCCTGGTCGAAAGCCGCAGTAATGGACGTGCTCAGGAAGAGGGGCACCGCTGACGATCCTGAAGCTCACTGCGGGCGGTCGACCAAACGATCTCGAACTCATCGGCCGACAACGACTGCGGGTCGTGCCCTTCCCACTCGGAGATGGGTGGTTCCGCGGTCAGACCGTAGACGCTCTCGTATTCAGCTGACCGACCGTCTCTTTGGGCTTCTTGCCACTCGGCCAGCGAGGCAGCGGTCAGAGCCTTGCTTCCGGGCTCTTGCAACTCGACTTGCCGGATCACATAGCCATCGGCATCCAGCTCGAAGTAGAACCAGACGTCTTCCTCGTCCCAGAAGCAGCGCACCCAGCTCGTCACGGGTTCACCGCGTCGAAGGGCTCGTCGTGCCAGCGCCAGCCGGCGGTGCCGTCGTCGTGGATGTGCAGCATGAACTCGGCGACCGGGCCGCCGTCGGGAAACGTCAGGGTGAGCGCACTGCGGATCTGGATGTAGCAGGCGTCGGCGCGCTCCCAGTCGTCCTCGTCGGCAGCCCGCTCTTGCTCACTGAAGAGGGGGCGGAACTCTTCAAAACCAGGAAGCGTCTCGACTTTTGCGTGCGTCCAGGGCATATCGGCGCCGGTCACGGTCAGCCGGGCAATCTCCTGGTCGCCGTGGTGGAGCCGCCAGATACTGCCGGTGGTCAGGTTGGGGTTGGTCATGTCCCCCATGATGACGACCGACACTGACAGGCGGGGAGTGAGATCATCGCCCCTTCTCGATCGTGGAGATGACCATCTCATGCAGCGGATGCTGATGGGGTGCGAACTTGAGTCGCTGTGCTGCTTCGGCTGGCAGTTGGGGATGGTCTCGCCAGTAGGGCGAGGCGAACAGGCTGGTGAGAACGATGGTTTCCGGGGAGGTGGCCAGCTCGATCCGGGCGTCGTAGAGACGGTGGGGATCACCGAAAGGGTCCTCGCCCAGCACATGGAGGCGGCGGTTCCATCTCTGCCGAACAACGCTTCAGCTGTAGCCCAAACGCCACCGGAACTCCGCCTGAGGCCAGCTCAGTAATGACTCCTGGAGTACCTGAGCTTCCCAAGCCGAGTGCACGGCGAAATCCCACTGCTTGGGCGCCCTCAGGTGTCCTACCGTTCCGCGTATGACTCCGATCAGCTCCGCGAATCCGCTGACCTCAGAGGACGCCCATACGTTGCTCGCCATGCTCCCTACCCGAGTCGAGATCAAGCGAGGCATGAGTGAGCGTGAACTCGACCAGGTCGAGGAGCGCTGGGGGTTCCGCTTCGCTCCAGAGCACCGGACGCTGTTGGGTGCCGGACTACCGACCGGCGGTCGTAGCTGGCCCGACTGGCGGGACGGCGACGCGGAAGAGTTGGCGGAGCGCCTGGCTTGGCCGATCGACGGCGTGCTGTTCGACGTGGAACACAATGGCTTCTGGCATCCGGAGTGGGAACCGCGGTCGGCAGGCACTCAGGACGCCTTGGAAGTGGCTCGCATCTACTTGGCCAAGGTCCCGGTGATGGTGCCGATCTACTCGCATCGGTGTCTGCTGGCGGATCCGCACCGTACGGGCACGCCCGTGCTGTCGATGCACCAGACGGACATCATTTGCTACGGCGCCGATCTGGTCGACTACTTCCACCACGAGTTCGGTCGCCCGGTGCCTACGCCGGAAGACCACCAGTACGTCGTGATCCCGTTTTGGTCCTACTTCCTGGACTGAACAGCTCCCAAGCAGGACTGGCCTCGCGCCCGAGGGAGTCCGCGGCGCGCAGGATGACATTCGCGGCTGACATCAACGACGCCGGACATGGGCGTACGTCAGCGACTCTGTCTGGCCGTCACACCAGCCAACGACGCACGCCAGACCGGGCTCGGACCGAACTCCTATGGCGAGGAGGATGCTCACTGCTTGTGTTGGAGCGTCTCGCGGGAACACTTGCCGGCTTCCGCTGGTGGCCTGCTCGGACTCCGAGCGTCCAGCGGTCCACATCTGGGAGTACGGCGCGGGGCAGCTACGCGCACTCGGCTCCGTCGGCGCCACGTCGAGCGCCTACGGAGACGCCATTGGATGGGAGCGGGCAGAGCAGGCACCCACTGTGGCGTGCATCCGAACAACCCACTGCTCGTCGTGGCAAGCGAGGAGGGACTGTGGCAGTGGACCCCTACTGGGATCTCCGTACTGGGGGGACTCCGGCGACAGCCACTTACCGTAGTCTGGCCTTCAGCCCCGACGGGCAGTCTCTATGGGCTTCACCTTCGTTGCGCGACGAAGGCGGCGGATGGAAGAGCTCGGACTTTCTTGACCTTGTTTCCGGAACCATCAGGCCACGTGGTGCCTCTTCGCACGGGTTGATCACAGGATGGCACCTGCTGTGATGCGGCCGCTCCGCCGGGCACTGATCCTGGACTGCGACGGCTACGAGACTCCGCTGTTCAGTGCAGACGGACGTCATATGGCGATCCGGGGCAACGCGTACGACAACTCGGTGGCGGTATTCGAGTTTCCTTGGCTTCACCGGATTCTGGCTACAACCCTAGGCGACCCCAGCCCTGGCTACCCGTACCCACAGGAGTGGCTTGACCAGATGGAATCCTGGTCGCGGCACAACATCGCATTCGACTCTCGACCAGGCGTGCTCTGGATCGCAACGCCCGCCGGGTCGCTGGTCGAGGTGGACTTCGAAACCCGGCAAGCTGTTGAGCACGACGTACTGACCGGATCCCGGTTGTGCGCGCTGGCCGCAACCGCGACCGGCGAGCTTCTCGTCGCCGGTGGTGGGGGTGATCTGGTGCTCTTGTCCGTACCCTCTGGCCCCACTCCAGGGCGGTGTCGTTCAGAGGTATTGTCCGGCTGAATGCCGGTTCAGGTGGCTTCCGTGGCAGCGCAGCTACTCAGGTTGAACCTGTGCGGGCGCGCAACGCGTCCACGCGCACCAGGGCTCCGCGCAGACCGGGTCAGTTGCCCGGACGGGAAGCCGCCCAGCCGTGTTCGAGCAATGCGAAGGTCTCGTCGGCGGCGCGGTGCGGCTCGGCGTGCCGCAGGATGAGGCCGCGGGCCTCAAGGGCGAAATGGGCCAGGGCGGCGCAGCTGACGTCATCCTCGGGGGCGCCGACAGCCTCGGCGATGGCCCGCGCCAGGGCCGTTTCGTGGCGCGTCCACATGCGGTGGGCGTAGTCGCGCAGCGCAGGGGTCTCCTGCACCATGCGCGTGAAATCGGCGAACCGCGGGTCCGTGGCATGCACGGCGAACTGGGTCTGCTTCAGCAGGATGTGCTCGCGCAGAGCTTGTGGGATCGACGTGCCGGGGGTGCGGTCGCGCACGGCGGCAACGAGCGCCGCCTCCAGGTCGTCGTCCTGGTCGAAGACCAGGGCTTCCTTGCCGGAGAAGTGCTTGAACAAGGTGGTCACCGAGACGTCGGCGGCGTCGGCGATGTCTTTGACGCCGACCTGGTCGTAGCCGCGGTCGAGGAAGAGCTCGAGTGCGGCGTCGGCCAGGGACTGGCGGGTCTTGGCCTTTTTGCGCTCGCGGCGCCCGGTGGGTTCGGTCACTCGCATACCGTACCCCAGGGTGAAGCAACTACAAAAGTTGAGTCGTTGCACTTATTTGGTGAGTGTGCTTTCTTGGTGAGGCCGGACCTCCCGGCGGCTCACCCACCTCCCGAGGGACACTCCCATGAACCCTGCTCGTGGTCCCCGCATCGCGATTGTCGGCGCTGGCCTCGGCGGCCTCACCTGCGCCCGAGTTCTGCAGCAACACGGCCGCTCCGTCACCGTCTTCGAACGCGAGGCCTCCGCCGACGCCCGCCCGCAGGGCGGCACCCTCGACCTGCACGCCGACAC
>NZ_JBSGDB010000193.1:0-15728 GCF_053602155.1 Streptomyces sp. NPDC004561 | reverse complement strand
GAGGTGGAGCACGCCCTTGTCGACCAGCACCCGCGCGACCGGCAGCCGCTCCGCGAGCGCGGCGCCCCGCCAGGTCCGCGGCTTGGCCCGGGGCGTCTTCGCCTTGCGCACGCTCTCCCGGATGAGCGCGAGCTGCTCCGGCGGCGCCCCCTCGGCCCCGCCGTCCCCCTCTGTCGGGGGTGCCCCGTTCTCGCTGCTCACGCTTGCATTCTTACCAAACGGCACCGACAACGGCGCCGGACGGCCGGCGCCCGCCCGAGATCACCCCGGCCACGGCCCACGCCTCACGGCGCCTCCGCCTTCGGCCACTCGGCCATACCGCTCCGCTCGCGGACCGGCAGCAGGATTCGAACCTGCGAGGGTTTCCACCCAGAAGTATCCGCGGCCCTCGCACCGGGCGGGCACCGGCGGCCTCAAGCGTAGGAACCACCCCTCCGCCCCCGCCAGTCAATTCGGTGGGACCGGGCCGGCGCCCGCCGGCTGCTCCGGGACACGCCGAGGCCCGGCCCCCGTGGGGAGCCGGGCCTCGGGAGCGGGACGGCGGGGCCTACAGGCCCACGGCGGCGCGCAGGGCGTCGACGCGGTCCGTGCGCTCCCAGGTGAAGTCGGGCAGCTCGCGGCCGAAGTGGCCGTAGGCGGCGGTCTGGGCGTAGATCGGGCGGAGCAGGTCGAGGTCGCGGATGATCGCGGCCGGACGGAGGTCGAAGACCTCGTCGATGGCCTTCTCGATCCTCTCGACGTCGACCTTGGCGGTGCCGAAGGTCTCGACGAAGAGGCCGACGGGCTCGGCCTTGCCGATCGCGTACGCGACCTGGACCTCGCAGCGGGAGGCCAGGCCGGCCGCCACGACGTTCTTGGCGACCCAGCGCATCGCGTACGCGGCCGAGCGGTCCACCTTGGACGGGTCCTTGCCGGAGAAGGCGCCGCCACCGTGGCGGGCCATGCCGCCGTAGGTGTCGATGATGATCTTGCGGCCGGTCAGGCCGGCGTCGCCCATCGGGCCGCCGATCTCGAAGCGGCCGGTCGGGTTGACCAGCAGCCGGTAGCCCTCGGTGTCCAGCTTGATGCCCTCGTCCAGGAGCGCCTTCAGCTCCGGCTCCACGACGAACTCGCGGATGTCGGGGGCCAGCAGCGACTCCAGGTCGATGTCCGAGGCGTGCTGGGAGGAGACCACGACCGTGTCGAGGCGGACGGCCTTGTCGCCGTCGTACTCGATGGTGACCTGCGTCTTGCCGTCGGGGCGCAGGTAGGGGATGGTGCCGTTCTTGCGGACCTCGGAGAGGCGCTTGGACAGGCGGTGCGCCAGGAAGATCGGCAGCGGCATCAGGGTCGGCGTCTCGTCGGACGCGTAGCCGAACATCAGGCCCTGGTCGCCCGCGCCCTGCCGGTCCAGCTCGTCCTCGTCGCCCTCGACCCGGGACTCGTACGCGGTGTCGACGCCCTGCGCGATGTCCGGGGACTGCGCGCCGATGGACACCGAGACGCCGCAGGAGGCGCCGTCGAAGCCCTTCTTGGAGGAGTCGTAGCCGATCTCCAGGATCTTGCTGCGGACGAGGGTCGCGATGTCCGCGTAAGCCTTGGTCGTCACCTCGCCGGCCACGTGCACCAGGCCGGTGGTGATGAGCGTCTCCACGGCGACCCGGGAGGTCGGGTCCTCGCGCAGGAGCGCGTCGAGAATGGTGTCGCTGATCTGGTCAGCGATCTTGTCGGGGTGACCCTCGGTCACGGACTCCGAGGTGAACAGGCGACGGGACACAACGCTCCCTGTGGTTGCAGCGGCTGCTGGCTGATCATTTGCGGTCGACACGGGGCTGCGCCCGGCGTCGACCGTGAACAGTTTATCGGTCGCACTCGGCCGATGGGCCACCGTCTCGCCTCTCGGGAGCGCTGTGACCTGCGGCACGGGCATTCTGCACAATGCCGAGTGACCTTGGCCAGGGTCGCCACACCCGTTTTCCGCGTGTCGTGGACCTGACGTCCGGCCCGCCGGGCGTCAGCCCAGCCGCGGGACGACCAGATCCCAGACGATCTCGGCCAGGGCCTCCTTGGGCCCGTACGGCACCGGGGTCTCGGTGCCGTCGGCGCCCAGCACGACCGCCTCGTTCTCCTCGGAGCCGAAGGTCTTGCGCTCCCCCACCTCGTTGACCACGAGCAGGTCGCAGCCCTTGCGGGCGAGCTTGGCGCGGCCGTTGGCGAGGACGTCGTCGGTCTCGGCGGCGAAGCCGACGATCACCTGTCCGGCCCTGGCCCGATCGGCGGAGACCTCCGCGAGGATGTCCGGATTCCGCACCAGGACGATGGGGTCGGGCTCCTTGTCGTCCTTCTTCTTGATCTTGCCGGTGGCGTAGGCCGCCGGGCGGAAGTCGGCGACGGCGGCGGCCATGACGACGGCGTCGGCCTCCGCCGAGGCCTTCAGCACGGCCTCGCGCAGCTGGACGGCGGTCCCGACCTGGACGACGTCCACGCCCGCCGGGTCGGGCAGGCCGGTGTTGGCCGCGATCAGCGTCACCCGGGCGCCGCGGGCGGCTGCCGTGCGGGCGAGGGCGTAGCCCTGCTTGCCGGAGGAGCGGTTGCCGAGGAAGCGCACGGGGTCGAGGGGCTCGCGGGTGCCGCCCGCGGAGACGACCACGTGCCGGCCCCGGAGATCGGGCTCGGCGACGCCCCGGGCCAGCACCCGGCGGCAGACCTCGAAGATCTCCCCCGGGTCGGGCAGCCGGCCCTTGCCGGTGTCGACGCCGGTGAGGCGGCCGACGGCGGGCTCGACGACGACGGCGCCCCGGCGGCGCAGCGTGGCCACGTTCTCCTGGGTGGCGGGGTGCTCCCACATCTCCGTGTGCATCGCCGGGGCGAAGACCACGGGGCAGCGGGCCGTCAGGAGGGTGTTGGTCAGCAGGTCGTCGGCGAGGCCGTGGGCGGCCTTGGCGAGCATGTCGGCCGTCGCCGGGGCCACCACCACGAGGTCGGCGTGCTGGCCGATGCGGACGTGCGGGACCTCGTGGACGTCGTCCCAGACCTCGGTGGCGACCGGGTTGCCGGACAGGGCGGACCAGGTGGCGGCGCCGACGAAGTGCAGCGCCGAGGCCGTGGGCACCACGCGCACGTCGTGGCCCGACTCCGTGAACCTTCTCAGCAGCTCACAGGCCTTGTACGCGGCGATGCCGCCGCTGACGCCCAGAACGACCCTCGGCTTGTCCACCGTCTCTCCCCGGCTCGAACGTACGGGACCATCACACACCACAGGCCCGGCAGTCCGACTGCCGGGCCTGTGGATAAGTCAACCGCAATCTGAAAGTACTATCGCGCGGTGCTACTGGGCGGGGCCCTCGATGGCCTCGGAGGTCAGCAGACCTGCGTTGATCTCGCGCAGGGCGATCGAGAGCGGCTTCTCGTGGACGTGGGTGTCGACGAGCGGACCGACGTACTCGAGGAGGCCCTCGCCGAGCTGCGAGTAGTACGCGTTGATCTGGCGGGCACGCTTGGCCGCGTAGATCACGAGGCTGTACTTCGAGTCGGTGGCCTCGAGAAGCTCGTCGATCGGCGGGTTGATGATGCCCTCGGGCGCGGTGATGGAAGAGGACACGCTCTACCTTCCGATGGGTGGGAAAGAATCATTCATGATCACACACTCGTGATCACACAACGTCCATCAAGGCTAGCAGCTCGCGGGCCACGTCCTCGACGGAGGTGTTGACCAAGGTCTCGTCGAACTCCGGCTCGGCCGCCAGCTCGGTCCTGGCCGCCTCCAGGCGGCGCTCGATGACCTCGGGCGGCTCGGTCCCCCGGCCGGTGAGCCTGCGCACCAGCTCCTCCCAGGAGGGCGGGGCCAGGAACACCAGCTGCGCGTCGGACATGGACTCACGGACCTGCCGGGCGCCCTGGAGGTCGATCTCCAGCAGGACCGGCTCGCCGTTCTCCAGCCGCTCCAGCACGGCCGCGCGGGGCGTGCCGTAGCGGTTGCCGGCGAACTCGGCCCACTCCAGCAGCTCGCCGTTGGCGATCAGCTTGTCCATCTCCTCGTCGGTGACGAAGAAGTAGTGGACTCCGTGCTGCTCGCCGGGGCGCGGCGTACGGGTGGTCGCCGACACCGAGAGCCAGACCTCGGGGTGTTCCTTGCGCATATGAGCGACGACCGTGCTCTTGCCGACCCCCGAGGGGCCGGAGAGCACGGTCAGCCGCGGACGTACGTCCGGGGGCTCGGGGGTCGTCCCCCGGAATGTTGCAGCCATGCAGCGATTATTCCAGCAATCCCGGAGTGCCCGGGACTCCCGGTCCGGCGAAGGTCCGGACTCAGGAGCCGGTGCTGCCGAACTCACGCTCCAGGGAGGCGATCTGGTTGGAGCCGAGACCCCGCACACGGCGGCTCTCGGAGATGCCCAGACGCTCCATGATCTGCTTGGCGCGGACCTTGCCCACGCCCGGCAGGGACTCGAGCAGTGCGGAGACCTTCATCTTGCCGATGACGTCGTTCTCCTGGCCCTGCTTGATGACCTCGTGCAGGGAGGCGCCGGAGTGCTTGAGTCGATTCTTGACCTCGGCCCGCTCCCGGCGAGCCGCGGCGGCCTTTTCGAGCGCGGCTGCGCGCTGTTCAGGGGTAAGGGGCGGAAGAGCCACGCCTACGTCACCTCGGATGTCGAACTGTCGGATACGGACCGGTGAGGAACCTAGTCGCCCCACACCTGGGGAGCTACGAGCAACACGCTTCGCCCGTTCACTCTGCTCGGAGACTAGCGGTCAAGTCCGCCAGAGTCAGCGAGAACAGCGGAAAAGTCCTGGTCAGCCTCCGCCAGGCCGGACATTTCAGACATACTGCCCTCGATTTGAGGATGTATTCACACTCAAGTCGCCGACCGGGCCGCTCACCCGGGCACCCGTCGGGGCCGTCAGGCACCGGCCACGGCCGCCCGGATCTCCTCCGCGAAGCGCTCGGCCGCCCCGCGCAGCGCCCCGACGTCGGGACCGTGCCGCAGGACGCCCCGGCTGACGTTGGGCACGACGTTGCGCACGGCCGGCCCGAAGACCGCCGGGAGGTCGGCCGGGGTCGCGCCCTGGGCGCCGATGCCGGGCGCGAGCAGCGGGCCGTTGATCGCGAGGTCGTACGAGGACAGGTCCCCGAGCGTGGCGCCGACGACCGCGCCGAAGGAGCCCAGCGGCTCCTCCCCCGCGTTCTCCACCGCCAGGTGGGCCAGCATGGTCGCCCCCACGGTCCGGCCGTCGGCGCGGATCGCGTGCTGCACCTCGTGGCCCTCGGGGTTCGAGGTCAGCGCCAGCACGAACAGGCCCGCGCCGCTCTCCCGGGCCAGGGCGACGGCCGGGCTGAGCGAGCCGTAGCCGAGGTACGGCGAGACGGTCAGGGCGTCGGAGAACAGCGGGGCGTCCTTGTGCAGGAACGCCTCGGCGTAGGCGGCCATGGTCGAGCCGATGTCGCCGCGCTTGGCGTCCATCACGACCAGCGCGCCGGCCTGGCGCGCCTCCTGGACCGACCGCTCCAGGACGGCCAGACCGCGTGAGCCGAACCGCTCGAAGAAGGCGCTCTGCGGCTTCAGGACGGCCACTCGGCCGGCCATCGCCTCGACGACCGTGCGGCTGAACCGCTCCAGGCCGGCCACGTCGTCGTTCAGGCCCCACTCGGCGAGCAGGGAGGCGTGCGGGTCGATGCCGACGCACAGCGGGCCGCGCTCGTCCATGGCACGGCGCAGCCGGGCGCCGAAGGGCTCCATCGGGGTCATGCGGGCTTCCTCACGTCGGCGCCGACCGCGTCGGCGAGGGTGGCGTACGGGCTGGTGCGCAGGCGGGCGGCGAGGCCCTTGTGAATCGCGCGGCACCAGAAGGGGCCCTCGTAGACGAAGGCGCTGTACCCCTGGACCAGCGTGGCACCGGCCAGGATGCGCTGCCAGGCGTCCTCGGCGGTCTCGATGCCGCCGACCCCGACCAGGGTGATCCGGTCGCCCACGCGCGCGTACAGGCGGCGCAGGACCTCCAGGGAACGCGCCTTCAGCGGTGCGCCGGACAGGCCTCCGGTCTCCTTCACCAGGTCCTGCCCGGACCTCAGGCCGAGGCCCTCGCGCGCGATGGTGGTGTTGGTCGCGATGATGCCGTCCAGGCCCAGCTCGACGGCCAGGTCGGCGACCGCGTCGATGTCCTCGTCGGCGAGGTCCGGGGCGATCTTCACCAGGAGCGGGACGCGCCGGTTCGCGACCGTGCGGTCGGCGGCCTCGCGCACGGCGCTCAGCAGCGGCCGCAGATGGTCGACGGCCTGCAGGTTGCGCAGGCCGGGCGTGTTCGGCGAGGAGACGTTCACGACCAGGTAGTCGGCGTACGCGGCGAGGCGCTCGGCCGACTTCACGTAGTCGCCGACGGCATCCGCCTCGGGGACGACCTTGGTCTTGCCGATGTTGACGCCCACGACGGTCCGGAAGACCGGCTGGCGCGTGGCCAGGCGGGCCGCCACGGCCAGCGAGCCGTCGTTGTTGAAGCCCATGCGGTTGATCAGCGCGCGGTCCGCCACGAGCCGGAACAGCCGCTTCTTGGGGTTGCCGGGCTGCGGCTCCCCGGTGACCGTGCCGATCTCGACGTGGTCGAAGCCCAGCATGGACATGCCGTCGATGGCGACGGCGTTCTTGTCGAAGCCGGCCGCGAGCCCGAAGGGGCCGTGCATGCGCAGCCCGAGGGCCTCGGTGCGCAGCTCCTTGTGGCGGGGCGCGAGGGCGGCCGCGACGAAGGTGCGCAGGACGGGGACGCGGGCGGCGAGGCGGATCCAGCGGAAGGCCAGGTAGTGGGCCTGCTCGGGATCCATCCGGGTGAAAACCAGACGGAAGAACAGCTTGTACATCTTCGGAAAGTCCTCTGGTGTCCTCATGAAGATCTGGTGTCCTCATGAAGAGGGGGACACCGTTTCCGGTGTCCCCCTCGGGGCTGCTAGTCGCGGGCCGCGGTCAGGTGTTCCGCGTGTTCCTGGAGCGAGCGGACGCCCACGTCGCCGTGGTTGAGCGCGTCGATGCCCTGGACCGCCGCGGCGAGCGCCTGGACGGTCGTCAGGCACGGGACCGAGCGGGCCACGGCCGCCGTACGGATGTCGTAGCCGTCGAGGCGGCCGCCGGTGCCGTACGGGGTGTTGACGATGAGGTCGACCTCGCCGTCGTGGATGAGCTGGACGATGGTCTTCTCGCCGTTCGGGCCGGTGCCCTCGGACTGCTTGCGCACGACGGTGGCGTTGATGCCGTTGCGCTTGAGGACCTCGGCGGTGCCGGAGGTGGCGAGCAGCTCGAAGCCGTGGGCGACCAGCTCCCGCGCCGGGAAGATCATCGACCGCTTGTCGCGGTTGGCGACCGAGATGAACGCGCGGCCCTTGGTGGGCAGCGGGCCGTAGGCACCGGCCTGCGACTTGGCGTACGCCGTGCCGAAGACCGAGTCGATGCCCATGACCTCGCCGGTGGAGCGCATCTCCGGGCCGAGGACGGTGTCCACGCCGCGGCCCTGGATGTCGCGGAAGCGCGACCACGGCATCACGGCCTCCTTGACGGAGATCGGCGCGTCCAGCGGCAGCTCACCGCCGTCGCCGTGCCTGGGCAGCAGGCCCTCGGCGCGCAGCTCGGCGACGGTCGCGCCGAGCGAGATCCGGGCGGCGGCCTTGGCCAGCGGCACCGCGGTCGCCTTGGAGGTGAAGGGGACCGTACGGGAGGCGCGCGGGTTGGCCTCCAGGACGTAGAGGATGTCGCCGGCCATCGCGAACTGGATGTTGATCAGACCGCGCACGCCGACGCCCTTGGCGATGGCCTCGGTGGAGGCGCGCAGCCGCTTGATGTCGAAGCCGCCGAGGGTGATCGGAGGCAGGGCGCACGCCGAGTCGCCGGAGTGGATGCCGGCCTCCTCGATGTGCTCCATCACGCCGCCGAGGTACAGCTCCTCGCCGTCGTAGAGCGCGTCGACGTCGATCTCGATGGCGTCGTCCAGGAAGCGGTCGACGAGGACCGGCCGGGAGGGGCTGATCTCGGTCGACTCGGCGATGTAGCTGGCGAGGCGGGTCTCGTCGTAGACGATCTCCATGCCACGCCCGCCGAGGACGTACGAGGGCCGGACCAGGACCGGGTAGCCGATCTCGTCGGCGATGGCCTTGGCCTCCTCGAAGGTGGTGGCCGTGCCGTGCTTGGGGGCGGGCAGGCCCGCCTCGGCGAGGACACGGCCGAAGGCGCCGCGGTCCTCGGCCGCGTGGATCGCCTCGGGGGACGTGCCCACGATCGGCACGCCGTTGTCCTTCAGGGCCTGCGAGAGGCCCAGCGGGGTCTGGCCGCCGAGCTGGACGATCACGCCCGCGACGGGACCGGCGAGGGACTCCGCGTGGACGATCTCCAGCACGTCCTCAAGCGTCAGCGGCTCGAAGTACAGACGGTCGGAGGTGTCGTAGTCGGTGGAGACGGTCTCCGGGTTGCAGTTGACCATCACGGTCTCGTACCCGGCGTCCGACAGCGCGAAGGAGGCGTGCACGCAGGAGTAGTCGAACTCGATGCCCTGGCCGATGCGGTTCGGGCCGGAGCCCAGGATGATCACCGCGGGCTTCTCGCGCCGCGCGACCTCGGTCTCCTCGTCGTAGGCGGAGTAGAAGTACGGCGTCCTCGCGGCGAACTCGGCGGCGCAGGTGTCGACCGTCTTGTAGACCGGGCGGATGCCGAGCGCGTGCCGGACCTCGCGTACGACGTCCTCGCGCAGGCCGCGGATCTCGCCGATCTGCTGGTCGGAGAAGCCGTGCCGCTTGGCCTCGGCGAGCAGGTCGGCGGTCAGCTCGGGGGCCTCGGCCAGCTCGTCGGCGATCTCCTTGATCAGGAAGAGCTGGTCGACGAACCACGGGTCGATCTTCGTGTACTCGAAGACCTCCTCCGGCGTGGCGCCCGCGCGGATGGCCCGCATGACCGTGTTGATCCGGCCGTCGGTGGGCCGCACGGCCTCGTGCAGCAGCGCTGCCTTGTCGCCGGGCTCGCCGACGAAGGTGAACTGGCTGCCCTTCTTCTCCAGGGAGCGCAGCGCCTTCTGGAAGGCCTCGGGGAAGTTGCGGCCGATGGCCATGGCCTCGCCGACCGACTTCATGGTGGTGGTCAGCGTGGAGTCGGCCTGCGGGAACTTCTCGAAGGCGAAGCGCGGGGCCTTGACGACCACGTAGTCGAGCGTGGGCTCGAAGGAGGCCGGGGTCTCCTGGGTGATGTCGTTCGGGATCTCGTCCAGCGTGTAGCCGACGGCCAGCTTGGCGGCGATCTTGGCGATCGGGAAGCCGGTCGCCTTGGAGGCGAGCGCCGAGGAACGCGACACGCGCGGGTTCATCTCGATGACGATCACGCGGCCGTCCTCGGGGTTCACCGCGAACTGGATGTTGCAGCCGCCGGTGTCGACGCCGACCTCGCGGATGACGGCGATGCCGATGTCGCGCAGGACCTGGTACTCGCGGTCGGTCAGCGTCATCGAGGGCGCGACGGTGATCGAGTCACCGGTGTGCACGCCCATGGGGTCGAAGTTCTCGATGGAGCAGACGACCACGACGTTGTCGTGCTTGTCGCGCATCAGCTCCAGCTCGTACTCCTTCCAGCCGAGGATGGACTCCTCCAGGAGCACCTCGGTGGTGGGCGACAGGGTGAGGCCCTGGCCGGCGATGCGGCGCAGCTCCTCCTCGTCGTGCGCGAAGCCGGAGCCAGCGCCGCCCATGGTGAACGAGGGGCGCACGACGACCGGGTAGCCGCCGAGGGTCTCGACGCCCTTGAGGACGTCGTCCATGGAGTGGCAGATCACCGAGCGGGCGGACTCGCCGTGCCCGGTCTTGCGGCGGACCTCCTCCACGACCGCCTTGAACTGCTCGCGGTCCTCGCCCTTGTGGATCGCCTCGGGCTTGGCGCCGATCAGCTCGACGCCGTACTTGGCCAGGACACCGTTCTCGTGCAGCGAGATGGCGGTGTTCAGGGCCGTCTGGCCGCCCAGGGTCGGCAGCAGGGCGTCGGGGCGCTCCTTGGCGATGATCTTCTCGACGAACTCGGGGGTGATCGGCTCGACGTAGGTGGCGTCGGCGATCTCCGGGTCGGTCATGATCGTCGCCGGGTTGGAGTTGACGAGGACCACGCGCAGGCCCTCGGCCTTGAGCACCCGGCACGCCTGGGTGCCGGAGTAGTCGAACTCGGCGGCCTGACCGATGACGATCGGGCCGGAGCCGATGACCAGGACGGACTGGATATCGGTGCGCTTAGGCACGCTGGCCCTCCATCAGGGAGACGAAGCGGTCGAACAGGTAGGCGGCGTCGTGCGGACCGGCTGCCGCTTCGGGGTGGTACTGGACGGAGAAGGCGGGCTGGTCGAGCAGCTGGAGCCCCTCCACGACGTTGTCGTTCAGGCAGACGTGCGAGACCTCGGCGCGGCCGAACTTGGTCTCGCTGACCTTGTCGAGCGGCGCGTCCACGGCGAAGCCGTGGTTGTGCGCGGTGACCTCGACCTTGCCGGTCGTACGGTCCTGGACCGGCTGGTTGATGCCGCGGTGGCCGTACTTCAGCTTGTAGGTGCCGAAGCCGAGGGCGCGGCCGAGGATCTGGTTGCCGAAGCAGATGCCGAACAGCGGCGTCCTGCGCTCCAGGACGGACGACATCAGGGCGACCGGGCCGTCGGCGGTCGCGGGGTCGCCGGGGCCGTTGGAGAAGAACACACCGTCCGGGTTGACGGCGTAGACCTCGTCGGCCGTGGCGGTCGCGGGCAGCACGTGCACCTCGATGCCGCGCTCGGCCATGCGGTGCGGGGTCATGCCCTTGATGCCGAGGTCGATCGCGGCGACCGTGAAGCGCTTCTCGCCGACGGCCGGGACGACGTACGCCTCCTTGGTCGCGACCTCCTCGTAGAGGCTCGCGCCCTTCATGTGGGGCTGGGCCTGCACGCGCGCGAGGAGCTCGCTCTCGGGGGCGACGGCCTCGCCGGAGAAGATGCCGGCGCGCATCGAGCCGCGCTCGCGCAGGTGGCGGGTGAGTGCGCGGGTGTCGATGCCGGAGATGCCGACCACGCCCTGCCGCTCCAGCTCGTCGTCCAGGGAGCGCCTGGCGCGCCAGTTGGACGGCACGCGCGCGGGGTCGCGCACGACGTAGCCGGAGACCCAGATGCGGCCGGACTCGTCGTCCTCGTCGTTCCAGCCGGTGTTGCCGATCTGCGGGGCGGTGGCGACGACGATCTGGCGGTCGTACGACGGGTCGGTGAGGGTCTCCTGGTAGCCGGTCATACCGGTGGAGAACACGGCCTCGCCGAAGGTCTCCCCCACGGCCCCGTAGGCGCGGCCGCGGAAGGTGCGGCCGTCCTCCAGGACGAGTACGGCGGGAGCCTTGGCAGCTCCCCTGGTGGAGGTCGTCATCGTGCGCCTTCCGTGTCGTTGGTCATCTGGTTCAGGGTGTCGACCCACTCGGCGTGCTCGGCCGCGTGGTCGGAGCGGAAGCCGGAGTCGATCAGCTTGCCGCCGTGCTCCCAGGTCACCACCAGCAGGCCGCCCTCGGTGAGGACCTTGCCGGCGATGCCCTTGTCGAGCCGGGCCCCGCGCAGTGCGGCGGCGGGGACGAAGAAGTCGCTCGCGCCGGGGCGCTCGACCTCCAGGCCCTCGTCCGTCAGGGTGAGCTCGGCCAGGCTGCGGGCGCCGAGGCCGTGGGCCACGATCCGGTCCAGCCACTGCCCGGCGGTGGTGGAGCCGTGGTAGCGGCCGCTCATGCTCAGTCTCACCGGGCCGGTCTCGTCCGGCGCGGCGGGCAGCTCCGGGAGGTCGCTCTGGAGGGTGCCGCGCCATTTCCAGCCCTCGCGCATCAGCCAGTAGACGAGCGCGATGAAGAGCAGGATTCCGACGAGCCAGCCGATGCGGGCCGGCCAGTCGGTGACCGTGGCCGACCTCTTGGCCTCGGCCAGCAGGATTACAGGTGTCACGTGAGCTTCCCGTCGACGAGCGTGGCCTTGCCCCGCAGCCACGTGTGTGTCACACGGCCCGGCAGCTCACGACCCTCGTAGGGGGTGTTGCGGCTGCGCGAGGCGAAGCCCGCGGGGTCCACCTGGCCACGGTATGCCGTGTCGACCAGGATGAGGTTGGCGGGCTCACCGGCCGAGACGGGACGGCCGTGCCCGGTGGCCTGTCCGATCTGCGCGGGCTTGGCGGACATCCGGTCGGCGACGCCGGCCCAGTCCAGCAGGCCCGTTTCGACCATGGTCTCCTGCACCACCGACAACGCGGTCTCCAGGCCGACCATGCCCATGGCGGCCGCGGCCCACTCGCAGTCCTTGTCCTCGTGCGGGTGCGGGGCGTGGTCGGTGGCGACGATGTCGATCGTGCCGTCGGCGAGCGCCTCGCGCAGGGCCATGACGTCGCGCTCGGTGCGCAGCGGCGGGTTGACCTTGTAGACCGGGTTGTAGGTGCGCACCAGCTCGTCGGTGAGGAGCAGGTGGTGGGGGGTGACCTCGGCGGTGACGCGGATGCCGCGGGACTTGGCCCAGCGGACGATCTCGACCGAGCCGGCGGTCGACAGGTGGCAGATGTGGACGCGGGAGCCGACGTGCTCGGCGAGCAGGACGTCCCGGGCGATGATCGACTCCTCGGCGACGGCCGGCCAGCCGCCCAGGCCCAGCTCGGCGGAGACGACGCCCTCGTTCATCTGGGCGCCCTCGGTCAGGCGCGGCTCCTGGGCGTGCTGGGCGACGACACCACCGAAGGCCTTCACGTACTCCAGCGCGCGGCGCATGATCACCGCGTCGTCCACGCACTTGCCGTCGTCGGAGAAGACGGTGACCCCGGCGGCCGACTCGTGCATGGCGCCCAGTTCGGCGAGCTTCCTGCCCTCCAGGCCGACGGTGACGGCGCCGATGGGCTGCACGTCGCAGTAGCCGTGCTCCTTGCCGAGCCGCCAGACCTGCTCCACGACACCGGCGGTGTCGGCGACGGGGAAGGTGTTGGCCATGGCGAAGACGGCGGTGTAGCCGCCGGTCGCCGCCGCGCGCGTGCCGGTCAGCACGGTCTCGGAGTCCTCGCGGCCCGGCTCGCGCAGATGGGTGTGCAGGTCGACCAGGCCCGGCAGCAGCACCTTGCCGTCCGCCTCGACGACCTCGGCGCCCTCGGCGGCCAGACCGGTGCCCACCTCGGCGATGGTCTCGCCGTCGATCAGCACGTCCTGCGGTTCGCCCCCGAGCACCTTCGCACCACGGATCAGGATCTTGCTCATGGGTCTTACTTCTCCTCGGTACGAGAGTGGGTGACGGCGGGCTCGTTGCCACCGAGCAGCAGGTACAGGACGGCCATCCGGATGGAGACTCCGTTGGCGACCTGCTCGACGGCGGTGCAGCGGTCGGAGTCGGCGACCTCGGCGGTGATCTCCATGCCGCGCACCATGGGGCCGGGGTGCATCACGATGGAGTGCTCGGGCAGCTTGGCCATGCGGTCGCCGTCGAGGCCGTAGCGCCGGGAGTACTCGCGCTCGGTCGGGAAGAAGGCGGCGTTCATCCGCTCGCGCTGGACGCGGAGCATCATCACGGCGTCGCACTTGGGCAGCGTGCTGTCGAGGTCGTACGACACCGCGCAGGGCCAGGACTCGACGCCGACCGGGAGCAGGGTGGGCGGGGCGACCAGGGTGACCTCGGCGCCGAGGGTGTGCAGCAGGTCGACGTTGGAACGGGCGACCCGGCTGTGCAGGACGTCGCCGACGATGGTGATGCGCCGGCCGGACAGGTCCTGGCCGAGGCCCGCGTCCCGGCCGACCAGGCGGCGGCGCATGGTGAAGGCGTCGAGCAGCGCCTGGGTGGGGTGCTGGTGGGTGCCGTCGCCGGCGTTGATGACGGCGGCGTCGATCCAGCCGGAGTTGGCCAGCCGATAGGGGGCGCCGGAGGCGCCGTGCCGGATGACGACGGCGTCGACGCCCATCGCCTCCAGGGTCTGGGCGGTGTCCTTCAGGGACTCGCCCTTGGACACGCTCGACCCCTTGGCGGTGAAGTTGATGACGTCCGCGGAGAGGCGCTTCTCGGCGGCCTCGAAAGAGATGCGGGTGCGCGTGGAGTCCTCGAAGAAGAGGTTGACGATCGTGCGGCCGCGCAGGGTCGGCAGCTTCTTGATCGGCCGGTCGGCGACCCGGGCCATCTCCTCGGCGGTGTCGAGGATCAGGACGGCGTCGTCGCGGGTGAGGTCGGCGGCCGAGATGAGATGACGCTGCATCTGTCAGGCTCCGTAAGGCAGTTCAGTCGGGAGAATTGGGGCAAACCGGCACGCGCGCGGGCGCGCCTGAGCGGCCCTGCGCCGGGCTTGCTACTGGTCGGCCTTGACACCGAGCAGCACGGTGTCGCGACCGTCCTCCTCGGCGAGCTGGACCTTGACCGTCTCCCGCAGCGACGTGGGGAGGTTCTTGCCGACGTAGTCGGCACGGATGGGGAGTTCGCGGTGGCCGCGGTCGACCAGCACCGCGAGCTGGACCGCGCGCGGGCGCCCGATGTCGTTCAGGGCGTCGAGGGCGGCGCGGATGGTGCGGCCGGAGAAGAGCACGTCGTCGACGAGGACGACCAGGCGGCCGTCGATGCCGTCACCGGGGATCTCGGTGCGGGCGAGCGCGCGCGGCGGGTGCATGCGCAGGTCGTCGCGGTACATGGTGATGTCGAGCGAGCCGACCGGGATCTTGCGGTCGGTGATCTGCTCCAGCTTGGCGGCGAGCCGCTGGGCGAGGAAGACACCCCGGGTGGGGATGCCGAGGAGCACCACGTCGTCGGCGCCCTTGGCGCGCTCGACGATCTCGTGGGCGATACGGGTCAGCACCCGTGCGATGTCGGGGCCCTCGAGAACGGGCCGCGCATCGGACGCTTGCAGGTTCGCGTGCGTGTCCATACGAAACGGACCTCCTTCTCCGCCTCACGGGACGGACCTTAAAGGACGTCGGATTTGCGCCATCCACGGTAGCAGGTCAACGGGGCGGCCCCGATCACCCCCATGGAGTAGTGGACCATCACCAGCACGGAAGAGTCGGCGTGGACCATTCGGCTTGACGCAAGAGAGTCACGCTGCGTAACCTCACAGTGAGTTACCAGCCGCGCGGCGGGAAAACAGCCGCCGCGTCGACACAGTGTCCGGGGAGCTATATGTCCAGCGAATACGCCAAACAGCTCGGGGCCAAGCTCCGGGCCATCCGCACCCAGCAGGGCCTTTCCCTCCACGGTGTCGAGGAGAAGTCCCAGGGGCGCTGGAAGGCCGTGGTGGTCGGTTCGTACGAGCGCGGCGACCGTGCCGTGACCGTGCAGCGTCTTGCCGAGCTGGCCGATTTCTATGGCGTTCCGGTCCAGGAGCTCCTGCCGGGCACCACGCCGGGCGGGGCCGCCGAGCCGCCGCCGAAGCTGGTCCTCGACCTGGAGCGGCTGGCCACCGTGCCGGCCGAGAAGGCGGGCCCCCTGCAGCGCTACGCGGCGACGATCCAGTCCCAGCGTGGTGACTACAACGGCAAGGTGCTCTCGATCCGCCAGGACGACCTGCGCACACTCGCCGTCATCTACGACCAGTCCCCCTCGGTCCTCACCGAGCAGCTGATCAGCTGGGGCGTTCTGGACGCGGACGCGCGCCGCGCGGTGGCGACCCACGAAGACGCCTGATCGCCTTCGGCCGACTCAGCAGAAACGTGCCGCCGGGTGGCGAAGCTGCCGGTGACCGCGCCGTGGACGCAGAAGACGGCGGCGACGGCGAAGCGCGCGCGTCACAGCCGCTCGGTGCTGAAGACGGTCTC
>NZ_JBSGDB010000192.1:0-15771 GCF_053602155.1 Streptomyces sp. NPDC004561 | reverse complement strand
ATGATCCGCCTGGACACCGCCGCCCGGCAGGGACTGGACCCCCGGCTGTACGAGCTGGTGAAGATCCGCGCCTGCGCCCTCGCCTCGTAGGCGGGCCGGTAGGCGTCGCCGTAACCGGCGCCGGACGCCACGCCGTACGCCACCGTCTCCGCGTCGTGCACGCTGCAGGCCGGCCTGTCCGCGTCGTACACGCCGTAGGCCGGCGTCGCGGCGTCGTGCACGCCGTAGGGCAGCGTGTCCGCGTCGTGCACGCCGTACGCGAGCGTCTCGGCGTCGTGGTCGACGGGCCACGCGTCGCCGGACCCGACGGGCGGCGGGGTGAACGGGCCGTACGCCTCATAGGTCTCGAACTGCGAGTTGCTCACGCCGGCACGCTCCAGAGGGCCAGAGGGGTCCCGATAGGGCCCCAGAACCTAGCGGAGGGCCGGTCACTCTCCAAAGCGGCACGACTACCCAAGGTCACGACAGGGCCAGAGTCGCACCCTCGTGAACGTTATCGAGCGGTTACGATCTCTCTACGCTCGGTAATCGAAGGCGCGCGCGGTGTTCGCGCCCAGGGCCGTCGCCAGCGCGTCCTCGTCGATGCCGCGCACGGCGGCCATCGCGCGCACCGTGACCGGAACGAGATAGGGGGCGTTGGGCCGTCCGCGGTACGGCGCCGGGGTCAGGAACGGCGCGTCGGTCTCCACGAGGACCAGTTCCAGCGGGGCGACGGCGAGGGCGTCGCGCAGGTTCTGGGCGTTCTTGAAGGTGACGTTGCCGGCGAAGGACATGAAGTAGCCCTCGCGGGCGCAGATCTCGGCCATCTCGGCGTCGCCGGAGTAGCAGTGGAAGACGGTCCGCTCGGGCGCGCCCTCCTCCTTCAGCACGCGCAGCACGTCGGCGTGGGCGTCGCGGTCGTGGATGACGAGCGCCTTGCCGTGCCGCTTGGCCATCTCGATGTGGGCGCGGAAGGACCGCTCCTGGGCGGCCTTGCCCTCGGGGCCGGTGCGGAAGTGGTCGAGGCCGGTCTCGCCGACGCCCCTGACGTGGGGCAGGGCGGCGAGCCGGTCGATCTCGGCGAGGGCCTCGTCGAGAGCCGCGTCGCCGCCCGGCCGGCGCGCGCCCTGCCGGGACCAGCCGTCGGGGTCGCCGTGGACGATGCGCGGCGCCTCGTTGGGGTGGAGGGCGACGGCGGCGTGCACGTTCCCGTACGCCGCCGCGGTCTGCGCGGCCCACCGGGAGCCGGCCACGTCGCAACCGACCTGGACGACCGTCGTGACCCCCACCGACGCGGCCTTCGCGAGGCCCTCCTCGACGGTGCCGGACTGCATGTCGAGGTGGGTGTGGGAGTCGGCGACGGGCACCCGCAGGGGTGCCGGCAGCGGCGGCGCCGCGTTCTTGTCGCCCTTGGGGCTCTGGCCGGCGTTCGAAGGCATGCCCCGATCCTACGGAAGAGGCACGCGATCGAACGTCTGCGCGGGCCTCAGCCCGCCTTGCGCTGGAAGGCGTGGAGGAGATCGGACAGATGCCAGTGGTGGTGCTCGCCGGACGCGGCGGCCTCGGTGGCGGACCCGGCCGCGGCCGGCACCTGCGGCACCTCGACCGGTCCGGCCTGCGGCGCGCTGTGGTGGTGCGACTGGGCCGCGCCACGGACCGACGAGACCTGCCCGGCGCGCATGATCCGCACGACATGGCCGTCGCAGTTCTGGCAGCCGGGCCGGCGCAACGGCGACGGCACGACCCGGCCGTCGGCCACGTACAGCACGAACTCGTGCCCGTCGGCGTCCGTGTGGTGCTCTATCTCGTACGACTGCTCCCAGCCGTGCCCGCATCGCATGCAGGCGAACGAATACGACTCGTGAACGACGGCTGAGGCCGTACCCCGAAGGCCGGTCTGCCCTGCGGTCTCACTCATGCCAGCTCCTCTTGTCCGCTGGACAAGCGCCCCGAAGCGGGGGTTCCCCCCGGAACCCCTGGGGCGAGGGACGGGTGCGTCCCTTTGACCAGTGGACGCTTCCCCCGGCGCGAATGCATCCGGCCTGTCGACTGTTGGAGGCGATTTGGGCCTTCCTTGCCAAAACACCCCCGTTCGGCACGGCCGGGCTTTGCCATCGGCGACAGCCTTTTGCCGGCCCATGGGGCATTCGCTCACCCGAGAACGCCCCTGCTCAGAGGGCATTTCAGCCAGCCGGGCCCGGCCGCGGCGGCCGTACCTCACAGTGCGTCGCCGAACACGCTCCGTTCACTCACCCGAACGCTTCGCGGCCACCACGGCGTCGAAGACCACCCGCTTCGGCAGCCCCGCCTCCGCCGCCACGGCCGCGATGGCCTCCTTGCGGCGCTCGCCCGCCTCCTCGCGCACCCGGACCCGGCGGACCAGCTCCCCGGCGTCGAGTTCCTCGGGCCCGGCCTCGGGGGCGCCCTCGACCACGACGGTGATCTCCCCTCGGACCCCCTCGGCGGCCCACTGCGCCAGCTCGGCCAGCGGGCCGCGCCGTACCTCCTCGTACGTCTTGGTCAGCTCCCGGCAGACGGCGGCCCGCCGGTCCGCGCCGAAGACCTCTGCCATGGCGGCGAGGGTGTCGTCGAGCCGGTGCGGCGCCTCGAAGTAGACCAGCGTGCGCCGCTCCCCCGCGACCTCCCGCAGCCGGGACAGCCGCTCCCCGGCCTTGCGCGGCAGGAAGCCCTCGAAGCAGAACCGGTCGACGGGCAGCCCGGACAGGGCGAGCGCGGTGAGCACGGCGGACGGCCCGGGCACGGCGGTGACCCGGACGTCCTTCTCGACGGCGGCCGCGACCAGCCGGTATCCGGGGTCGGAGACCGAGGGCATGCCGGCGTCGGTCACGAGCAGCACGCGCGCGCCGCCGAGCAGGTCCTCGACCAGCTCGGGCGTGCGGGCCGCCTCGTTGCCCTCGAAGTACGACACCACGCGGCCCTTGGGCGTGACGCCCAGCGCCTGGGTGAGCCGGCGCAGCCGCCGGGTGTCCTCCGCGGCGACCACGTCGGCGCCCGCCAGCTCCTCGGCGAGCCGGGGCGGCGCGTCCGCGATGTCGCCGATGGGGGTACCTGCCAGGACAAGGGTTCCAGTCACACGCCCATCCTCGCAGGGCTCCGGAGGCTGGAGGAAAACGACGGCATCCCCGTCCTTACCGCACATGCACGGGACTCCCACAGAACGGTTCCCTACGATGGCGCGGTGACCAGTACCGCGTCCTCCATGGACCTCCGGCAGGGCCAGGCGCCGCACGACCGGCGGCCGTCGTGGCAGCAGCGGCTGCGCCGATTCGGGTACGTACCGGCGAAGGACGCGCCCTCGGGCGACGTACGGGACCGGTTGGCGCCCCCCTATGTCCAGCCGAGTCCCCGGCTGTGGCAGACCCTCGGCGCGTCGCCCGTCCTGGCCGAGCGGATCACACGCTGGGCCGGCTGGGGCGGGCCGCTGCTGGTGACGCTGATGGCGGGCCTGATGCGGTTCTGGAACCTGGGCAGCCCGCGCGCGGTGATATTCGACGAGACGTACTACGCCAAGGACGCGTGGGCGCTCGTGCACCGCGGGTTCGAGGTCAACTGGGACAAGAACGCCAACGACCTGGTCCTCCAGACGCACGGCCACCTCGCGATCCCGACGGACGCGGCCTATGTCGTGCACCCGCCGGTCGGCAAGTACGTGATCGGCCTCGGCGAGCTGATGTTCGGGTTCGACCCGTTCGGCTGGCGGTTCATGACCGCGCTGCTGGGGACGCTCTCCGTGCTGCTGCTGTGCCGGATCGGGCGCCGGATGTTCCGCTCGACGTTCCTCGGCTGCCTGGCGGGTGCGCTGATGGCGGTGGACGGCCTGCACTTCGTGATGAGCCGGACCTCGCTGCTCGACGGCGTGCTGATGTTCTTCGTGGTGGCCGCGTTCGGCTGTCTGCTCGTCGACCGGGACCGGTCACGGGAGAGACTGGCCGCCGCCCTGCCCGAGGACCCCGACGGGCGGGTCCGACCGGACGAGCGTGTCGCGGACACCTTCCGGTTCGGTCTGCGCCCCTGGCGCTGGGCGGCCGGGCTGATGCTGGGCCTGGCCATCGGCACGAAGTGGAACGGCCTGTACATCCTGGTCGCGTTCGCCGTGATGGCGGTGCTGTGGGACGTCGGCGCGCGCAAGGTGGCCGGCGCCCGCCACCCGTACGCCGCGGCGCTCAAGTACGACACCGGCATCACGTTCCTGGCGACGGTTCCGGTGGTGATCGCCGTCTACCTGCTGTCCTGGACCGGCTGGATCCTGTCCCCGACCGACGGCACCGGCGGCTACTTCCGCAACTGGGCGGCCACCGACGGCAGGGGCGGCAGCTGGACCTTCCTGCCGGACTGGCTGCGCAGCCTGTGGCACTACGAGCACGAGGTGTACAAGTTCCACGTCGGCCTGACGTCCCCGCACACCTACCAGTCCAACCCGTGGAGCTGGATCGTGCTGGGCCGCCCCGTGTCGTACTTCTACGAGTCGCCGAACCCGGGCGCCGACGGCTGCCCGGCGGACGCGGGCCAGAAGTGCGCCCGTGAGGTGCTGGCGATCGGCACTCCGCTGCTGTGGTGGGCGGCCTGCTTCGCGATCCTGTACGTGCTGTGGCGCTGGGCGTTCCGCCGCGACTGGCGGGCCGGCGCCATCGCCTGCGGGATCGCCGCCGGGTACCTGCCCTGGTTCCTGTACCAGGAGCGGACGATCTTCCTCTTCTACGCGGTCGTCTTCCTGCCGTTCCTGTGTCTGGCGGTGGCCATGATGATCGGCGCGATCGTCGGCCCGCCCGGCTCCGGCGACACCCGCCGGGTGGTCGGCGCGTCGGCGGCCGGTGTGCTGGTCCTGCTGATCGCCTGGAACTTCATCTACTTCTGGCCCCTCTACACCGGCACCGCGATCCCGATCGACTCCTGGCGGTCGCGGATGTGGCTGGACACCTGGGTTTAGCTGGGCGGACGCAGCAAGACGGCCCGGCAGGACGCCGGGCCGCCCTGGTCGTTGTTGGTCGTCTGAGGTCGTCACCGGCCGCCCTCAGACGGCCCGGAGACGGCCCGGTTGGCGCGGTCGGCAGATTTACAGCGGGCTCCGTTCATCGCCTTCGACCTGCGGCGTTCCGTGTGCCGCCCTTGGCTGGGGGACGCCTGGGGAAACCAGAGCCAGGTCAAGGTGCTGCTCATCGATCTTTAGCTTGTCATGAAGATCGGGTGCTGGATGGAGCAGCGGCTCATCTTCGCGAGCGCGCGCCCAGCGCTGGCCGTCCAGTGAGAACTTTGGTCGCGCATCGTCATGTGAGACAGGAACAAGGCGGGTAGAGATCCACTCGCCCTTGATCGGTACCGGCAATCTGAGCGCACGGGCGACGTGCGGGTGTGGTCGTGAGTGACCCAGCACGACGATGCCTTCCGGACGCAGGCGTATACGTGCGTCTCGGGCTCGCTTCGGCGAATCGTCCTGCTGGCCGACGGTCAACACGGTTTGTCTTCCAACGAGCTGGTCCTGCACCTCACGGAATAGCTGATTCATCCGCTCCTGGCCCGATGAGGATCGACCTGGCGGTGCAGTGAGAATCCTTTCGCGTGTTTTGGGATCCAGGTGGCGGAGCAGGTTTGTCGGCAGATCTGTCTGGAGCCCGCCCCAGAGCCAGTAGACCTCGGACTTGGCGCCGTCGGAGAGCTTGCGCTTGTTGTCTCGGTTGTATGCACGGACGCGATCACCGTTTGCACCCCGCTCCTTCTTCCAGCGCAGGCGCTCGTCGGTGATCCGCACGATGCCGACGGCCCACTCCTTCGTGTCGTCGTTCATCCAGGTCAGGACGGCAGCATGGTCGGCACGGCCACTCCGCTCGCCGTGGTCGGCGCACAGATACATCTCCATCGGTATTTCCCAGCCGCCGAGATCCTTGGAGAACTTGCAGTCGATGTCGAGGCCAGCGATGGACCAGTCGAGGTCTGCACCGTTGTCGATGGCGAACTCCTTGGTGAGGTTCACCTCGACGGCCGTGCCGAGATACGTCTTCTCGGTCTTCGTCAGGTGCTGGTACGCCCATCGTCCCGTCCGCTGGCCATCGAGCAGCTCATCGAGGGAGTCGCGGAGCGCCCATCGGAAGCGCTCTCGCGCCTCTGGCTGGTTGTAAAACCAGCCCACGAACGGGGCTAGGTCATCGGGGGCTTGTTGCGTAAGACTGGACTGGATGCGCCACTCGCGCGGCATCTTGCTCATGGCCTCACGCGGGAGATCCCAGGTGCGGTACGAGTTGCGGCGCGAGTGCTTCGCCGCCAACGCTCGCGACTCCTGCATGCCAGCCTGAGCAGCATCCTGCGGGAACGGCAGACCCATCTGTATCGTCACGCACTGAAGTCTGGCAGCAGGCACTCAGTCGGGTTCGACGAACCTCACCCCGGCGGGCACGGTCGTCAATCGGCGAGAGCCGCATCCTCGACGTGTGCGGCAAGGGGTCCAGCCGTGACGCCGAGGCGGTCAGCACCGAATGGCGCTCCGGCCCGCAGGATCACCCGGGCCGCTGCACCTGGGAGGCGGAGCGCCAGAGTTCGGCATGATGTGCCGGTGGACGTGTGGAGGTACTTCGAGAAGAACCCCGAGATAGCCGCTGCCCTGGTGGCGGCCATCGCCGTCATCGCTGGCGTGGTCGGTGCGAAGATACAGGCAAATGCCGGTAGAGCTCAGGCGGCAGCAGCTCGTGAGGCGGCGGAGATCGCGGCGGAGGCTCAGCGGGTGGCGGCGCTGTGGACCGTCCGTCAGAAGCAGGTCGCCGAGCTGATACGGAGCGCCAACAGCCTGTATCAGAAGTGCAGCCGCCTATGGAACGTTGAAAACGAGGAGCTAGCGGATCAAATAGGTGAGACTTCCGAGGAGATGTCCTTGCTGTGGGCGGAGGTGCGTCTCATCGTCACGAAGGACGTCGCGAAGGCAGCGGGCGAGCTGACGCATGCTGCGACCAACTTCGAAGTTACGACTCACCATTACGCCCCCGTCCTGCATGCCAGACAGGCACTGGCTCAGCTCACCATCGATGGTGACGACCGAGCAGCCGAGATAGCCCGAATCCTTGGATGGGGTGAAGGAGACCCAAGCCGGTCGGAGGCGCTCAGTAATCTCGTGCCAGGGCTGTCTGACGAGCACGTCTATTATCTGGTTGCCAACCATGACAAGTCGGATGACTACATCCGGAACCTGCGGTCCAGTGACAGGCGGAAGTTCCACGCAGCTCTGAATACACTCGTTCACGAGGCTCGCACCATGCTGCGGTCCGAGGAAGACGTCACCCCGGTCCCCCCTCAGTATCGCTGGTGGTGGCGAGCGGCGTAGTCCCTGCCGGAGCTTCGCACGTTCGGCATGATGATGTGCCGTTACCGCCGCCCGCGAGACGCTGAGGTCCGAGGAGGACGTGGCCCCGGCGGCTCCAGTGCCCCAGCAGCGCCACCGATGGCGGCCTGAACGCTATGCCCCCACCAGCACCTCATCGTCAGGCGCGGACACGGCTTGCGCCGGCAGACGGCGCCACCAATCAAGCTTCGCCAGAAGCTCCTCACTCGGAGGAGACCAGTCGAATGCGGCGCTCAAGACGTGAACCGCCAGCCGCGGCGGAACTGCGTTTCCGATCTGCTGTCCGATGTCGCGACCAGACCATGGGTAGTCGGCAGGAAACGTCTGAAGACGTCCGGCCTCGGAGTGGTTGAACCGGTCCAGTTCGGTTCCGTCGAGGGAGACGACACGGTTGCGGCGAATCTTGCCAGTCACAGTGGCAGAGGGCTGGTACGAGGACCTGCGCCCACGCAGTTTTGGGTCACCGCCGGTTCCGTAATTCGAGATGACTTCGAAGGGCGTTCCTCGATCGATTACGTCGCCCATGGTGCGCCAGGGCTCCTTCGACGCGTCGCCGGCGTCACGCGGGACCCCCTTGCGGTAGGTCCGATGGGTAGGGGCGGGCAGCTTCACGTCGTGCTCCCCCTTGCGCGCGATCAGTACCGCCCGCTTCCGCGTCTGCGGAACGCCGTAGGCCTCCGTGAGCAAGAGTCCATAGTCAACCGAGTAACCCTCGTTCCGGAGAGCTCGGGCGTACGCCTCCCATACAGGGAGCACCGCAGGCACCTGCTCAAGGACGATCGCCTCGTAGGGCTTCTTCTGCACATCGATGGCTTCCAAGATCCATCGAAGGGGTTCCAGGACGAGGCCAGTCCGCTCGTCATCGAGGTTCGCGAGATCACTGACGATCTGCTCGCGGTCGACGCGAGCCGTCATTTGGTCAACAAATTTGAGGACGTCATCGAGGGCCTTACGGCCCGCCCCATTGCCTGCGACTGTGAACGTCTGGCAGGGCGGGCCACCGGCGAGCACGTCTGCGTCCGGGAAGTCGGCCGGACCGTAGCGCCGCACGTCGTCCTGGACTGTGGCCAGGCCAGCAGCGATGCGGGTCTCGCAGGCGTCCGCATCCCATTCAATGCCGATCGTGGGCACTCCCAATTTCTCAGCAGCCACGTCCACGCCACCAGGGCCGGCGAACAAGTCGACGATCTTGACTGGTTGCACGTGATCTCCAGAGCATCAGGGTGGCGTTCCAAGCGCCGCACTTTGCAGTGCAGCGCTCTGGGAGCGTACCTGTGACCACTGACAACCCAGTGCTGTGTCGGTCTCCCGCGGCTCGACGGACTTGTATGACGTTCTAGACGTCTCGCAGGTCTGCCTCGTACTCCGGGTTGAGCAACTCATCCTTCGGGGCACCCCCCATGAGGGCGTGCCGTCCCCCGTGGCACTGAATGCAGAGCGTGATCAGATTCTCCTCGTCGTTCTTGCCGCCCTTGTGCACTGGCAGAACGTGATGAATCTGTAGCGAGGCACCCTGCGCTGGAGTCCGCCCGCAGTCCTGACAGGTGCGCTTGTCTCTGTCGAGGATCTTGTAGCGAAGCTTGATCGCCTCTCGGACGCGCGGCGGCCGCTTCTCCAGCGTCGGGAGCCTGTACGACCCTGGCGGAAGGGTCGGATCATCGACGTTGGAGATGATCTGCCAGCCCTCTTCTTCCAGCTCACGCAGACGACGCGGCCACTCTTGAATCTTGGCCACGTAGGCGAGCTGCTCCTTGTCTGCGGGGCGTGGGGAGATCGCCTGGAGGTAGTGGAGGAGCCTGGCGCGGCCAGCAGCATCCTTACCTCCGGGCTTCTTGAGCGTTCGTGCTTCCTTGGCCACTCGCCAGCGGTCCGCCAGGTCCTCATCCGGTTCGTCCGCCGTCAGCCGGTAGTGGTCATAGGGAAGGTCATCGCGGGTGACGCCAGATTCGACCGGCCAGCCAAACTCCACTCGCAGTTCCCGCACTCGCCTAGCCCACTCCACAATGCCCGAGACGCCGGCGAGATGATCGGCCGGCACCGGTTCGCCCACATGGCGACGCAGGTAGAGCAGTATGGCCTCGCGCGCCGACGCGATACCAAGGCCCTTGTTCGCTTCGTTCAGTCCGTCGCGGAGACGGGCCGACAAGCCCCCCAGCTCCGCAGCAAACTCCAGCCATGCTTCCCTACCGACTGTGGCGTCCTCAGCTCGTTCCAACACCTCCAGGTACTCACTGGCGGCGACTCGCATGTTCGAGATCGCTTGCACAGAGCGTGCTTCGCCCTTAGATGGCATGTACCCCCCTGGCATCTTGATCGCTGGCGCAGCGTACGACAGCAGAGCCGACCTACGGGCGAGGATGCAGTTGGGCATCTGGGCTTGCCCAGCCAGCACGCCACAAGCACGCGGCAGACAGCTGCGCACTCGTCATGGTCATTGGCTACCGCTGCCCCCCTGCCTAGGACTGCCGACCCACCCTGGGTCGGGAGCCCAGCAGTCTTACAGCGCCCCCCCACGGATTGCCCACCTTTGCTGGCGCTGGCCCTACTCATTGCTGCAGCCTGGCTCCCCCGGAGTCCACCCCTACCTTCTGGCAAGAGAGTGGCACGCTCCGTTGGCAGCCGCTTCACGCCCCTCAATGGGAGGCAAGGAATGGCGCTTCGCTGGACCGCAAGGCCGCAGCGCGCCGGCCTCCCCCGTCCCAAACGCTGCCTGCGCCAGCGACGACGAACGACCCCGACAGTCCTGCCGCATCGCTGCTGCTAACGGTGGGCGCTGGTGCCAGCGCCAATGGAGCCAGAGTGACGGCAGTCTGTCTCTGCGGCCAGGTGTCCTGCGTTTTTCATTGAGGAAGGCGTTGAGTCACCCAGCCGCCCCAATGGCGCGCGCCAGGTCTTGCAGCCCGAGGCTTTGGCGAACCTGCAGGTCAGACGGGAGGTCCCAGGGCCGCTCGCCCTGTGGCCCAATGCGGGCGGAGGGCGCTCTTGTCAGTGGATGGTGATACACATACCACTGGCCATCGTGAATCAGGTCAGTAGAATAGATTCAGAAGGAGGTGCTACGTGGATCTCGTGCTTGTGGGGGAGCGGATCCGCCGCGAACGTGAGCGCGCTGGACTCAACCAGCGTGAGCTCGCAGCACGCGCCCAGCTCTCCCAACCGACCCTGACTCGCATCGAGAACGGCGCTCGCTCCAACGTAACTCTCGTTGAGCTAGATCGTCTCGCGGTTGCGCTCGACATCCCTGTGCGACTGCTGACCAGCGGTGACCCTGTGCGCCAGAGGGTGCAGATCGCAGCGAGAATCAACGAAACGGTTGCGACGGAGCGCGAGGAAGCGCTTCGGCGCACCCTTGGAGTACTAGAGCTTGACGCTCGCCTGGACAAGCTTGGGGCGCAGGCGACACAGCAACGGAAGCCCGAGGGCCGCCTGCCCCTGCCGGATGAGGATCTACCGCGGGAGCAGCAAGCTAGGGAGCTAGCTCATCGGGTGCGAGCGGCGCTCAATCTAGGCTGTGCACCCATTGCTGACGTGGATGAGTTGATCGAGCAGCTCACCGGAGTGGACACAGCAGTCCTAAACCTGCCGAGGACGGCAGACGGGTTCACCGCCACGGATCCAGTACGCGAGACGACTCTAATTGCCGTTCGTGTATGTGATGTGCCAGAAAGGCAGCGGTTCAGTTTTGCTCACGAGCTTGGGCACCTGCTGTGGAGCGATGGCACCCAAGTGCATGAACTAGACGGTGCAAGAACACCAGGTGAGAAACGAGCTGATGCTTTCGCCCGCCACCTCTTGGCCCCAGAGGAAGGTATTAAAGCGTGGCTCTCCAGTGAGCGTTCTCCCACAAAGGACGGGATCAGCGAACGTACTGCTGCCCTCCTGGCTCGGCACTTCCGGGTGAGCTTCCCCGTCATTCTCATTCAGCTGGAATCAATGGGGATAATTACGGCCGAGCAAAAGAAGGAGCTCTGGGGGCCAACGGGGGCTCAGTTGGCTCAGCGGTATGGCTGGGGCCCTGCGTATGAGCAGGAGCAAGAGGCAGCCCAAGCTGTGCGGGCACCTCGACGCATCCTTGAGCGCGCCGTCGAGGCGTACCGGCAGAACTTTATTGGGGTCCGCGCCTTGGCTATGCTTGAAGGTCGCAAACCGGAGGAAGCCGAGGAAAAGCTTCGAGAGGCTGGGATAATCCCCAACCCGCCGCGTCCCAAGCGCGCCAATCTTTCCCGGTTGGTTGCGCGCGGTCGAGCAAAGGACGAGTAGAGTAGTCTCGGCGGAGGGACGTCGAAGGGTGGGGGGGCTTGCCCAAGAAGCGCGAGGATGCATCCGAAGAAGCTGCTTCGCCGGAGCAGCGAGAGTCGGTTTGCATCCTGGATGCGGTCATTTGTGTGCATTTCGTGGGGGCCAACCTCCACCGACTGCTCGTGGACGTTCTGGAGAAGGCCGAGTTGACGCTCCTCGTACCTCAGGAGGTCTGCGATGAAGTGGCTCGCAAGGACCGGAAGTATCGCGGGCTGAAGCTCCGCTGGAGCCGGCTGGAGCGGAGTCAGCACGTCCGGGTTCTCCCTGCCCTTGAGGCCCGGACGGCACCCACCCGCGTGGTTGAAGTGTTTGAGGACGTGCGCGGACGTCAGCTCGAAGATGCATTACGGGAATCCAAAGATCTGGGTGAAGCGGTCGTAGTGGCGCATGGAGTGCACTTCCAGGATCAAGGTCACGAGGTGCTCGTTGCAATCGACGACCAGGGTGGTCAAGCCCTTGCAGCCGAGCGTGATCTTGAAATCATCACGGTAGAAGACGTCCTCGTGATGGCCATTGAGTTTGGACACTTCCCGATTGAGGGAGACTTGAAAAGGATTTACGAAAAGCTGCGGGGCTTTGGTGACGGCCTCCCCCCTTACGCACGCACCCAGCTGAGCATCTCGTACAAGGAGTGGCGAGAGTCACCCGCCAGCCGTTGAGCGAGCTCTCCCGCACGGCGGTGCTGCGGCGCCTCTGTGCGGACATGGAGGGATGAAACCCGCGCCAAGCCGACTCGACCATTGGCTTGCGGGGTCTGATACACGATGGGGTGACATCTGAACCGGCTTGCTTGTCGGGCGGGCGGGAAGGATGCCGAGATCGGCGACCGGCCGCAGTACCGATTGTCCGCACAGTCGGTGTCACTTCTCCTTCTTCGCAACCTCGACAGCAGCCCAGACGGCGCCAGCAGCGGCGATGAGGACCGCCACGATTAGGTAGGGGGATGCGGCGTCCTGGCAACCGGGATATCTGTGGAACGCAGCAGAGAGTGCGGGCCCACAGGGAATGGTTGTTTCCGTCTCTTCACCAACAAGACCCGTCATCGTAGTGAAGGAAACGGGTAGCAGAGCGACGATGAGAGCGATAGCGCCTGTGGCGATGGCGATGATCGTCACGCGAGTCCTGGCGGGCATCGGCGTTCCTTCTGTGGAGGCGTCAACTTGCGTTGATACCACACGGTAGGGGCCTACAGAAATGACCCGGACCACCGGTTACCGGGCCCGCATCCACCTCAACCGCCGACCCGGGCCCGGTCCTCCTCATGCAGAGAACCGGCGATTGCGGCGGCGGCTACCGCTGCGGGCGCTCCGCCCGTCCGCCCTCCGGCAAGGGGTAGCGGTAGGCGGTAGCCACAAGCTCCTCACGCCTCGGCGCCCAGTCAGCCCACGTGCGCCAACGCCCGCCATGACAGCGGAGGTCTTCGTCAAGATCAATCTGATCTATCACTATCAGGTGGGTGCTGACACCTTCAGCGTGGCGGACCTCGCCTTCCGTGAGGTCGATTGCCTCCCGGCTGGTGGTGCTGCCTTTCACCTCAATGTGCGTCTCAGTTCCGTCTCTTCGGACGGTGATATCCCATGGCGAGCGGTCACCGACGTCTTCCGCTTCGTAGCCCAGTGAACGGTAGTGATCGAGCACCAGATCCATTGCGTAGCGTTCCACGGCCCGTCGTCGTCGGGCGTCTTGCTGCCTCCCATACCCGGTGGCCCCTGCCGGCTTGGTCCGGGATGTGGATGGACTGTCAGGTACGTCTGGTTCATGAGGTTCAGAGATGGCTGTCTGGCGCAGCTCCAGCAGCTCAGGAAGCTCCTCGACCAACGCTTTGGGCAGTTTGGTGAGATAGCCCTGCGCTGCTCGAAGAGGCCGGGTCTCGGACAAGGCGAAGGGGAAGTAGACCGGACCTTCGACTGACTCTGTGAGGTGGTCGCGCAGCGACCGGATGCGAGATTCGATCTCCCGCAGACGTGCCTGTGTGACCGGCTGTTTCAACTGCCGGTACCCGCCCAGCGGCGCCTGCCAGGCAGCCTCTGGTTCCGACGCATTCCTTTGGCGGCCGTACGTACCCCGGCTCTGCCACGTGATAGTGGACGCGAACGGCTCGCCCAGCACGTGGGAGTAGCCAACGACACCCGGCCCATGGTTCTTGTCCCAATGCAGGACCAGGTCTCCAGGCCGCACCTCACGGACCAGGGCGTACGACCAGTACTCCCCACCCTGGTCGTTGACCTGCGGCGCAAGCAGATTGGTGCCGATATCGTCGCGGTTTGTGATCTCCAGCCAGTAACGTTCGCTCGGATCTCGTCTCCACCACCGGTTTACAGGCATGCCCCCACCCCGACTATCGACTTGGCTGATTGACGATCATGCCAGGCGCAACCGTCACCACGGGGCGGAATGCGGCCTCCGCCCCGGCAACCAGGGCCCGATGACGGGCTTCGGTACTGGCGGCCCTCGCGGTGGCCTTCGTGACGATCGTTTCCTTGCAGAGAGAGTGGACCAGCACTCGACAGATCTACAGCGGGCTCCACCCAGCGTGTACGACCTGCGGTTTTCGTGCAGCACACCGTCGCCGGGGGCCGGGTGGGGGCAGCGGGACCCCAACTCCGTCACCCCTCCGCCAGCCCGTCACGCCCTGAGCTGTCAGCCGATACACCGGCGTGAGTCCTACGGCAGCCGAAGGGCACACAGAGCATCCGATGCCACGTAGCGCCTATCTGTACGCTGCAATCACAGTTGCCTACGTGAAAAATCTCGCGTAGCTTCCTCGGTATCGGACGTAACCAACGTCCGCAAGTAAAGGAAGCAACGTGGAAGAGAGCACGGAGGCCGGTGGCGCGGCCGCTACGCCGTCGCGGCCGAAGATCCCCTACGGGCGCGTCGCCTACCCGGCCATCGGCTACAAGATGGGCAGCCGGCAGATGGTGACCACCGTGATGAGCCCGGTCACCTACGTCGGTACCGTCGGCGACCGCGAGAATTGGGACCCGCTGCAGGGGACCGGCACCAACCGCAAGGAGGACAAGAACCACCGGCAGGCCATCGCCAAGTACATCGAGGAGACGGAGGACTACGTCCTCAACTCGGTTCTGGTGTACTACAGCCCGGACGACGCCGAGTTCGTGGCGGACGACCCCGAGGCGCCGATCAGCATGGGTACGCTCTACGTGCGGCCGGGAGCGAAGGCCAAGGTGGGCGACGGCGGTCACCGCACCTCTGCCTTCGGCGACGTCATCGAGGCCCACCGTCACGGTGACGACGTCCTCCGTCGGCTGCAGGAGAACGGCCAGCCGGTGAACGTCGTACTGGACGACGACCAGGCGCGTCGGGCACAGGACTTCACCGACCTGCAGCAGAACGCCAAGCCGCTTAACGCCTCGATTGCGCAGTCGATGGACCGCCGTCAGGCGATCAACAAGATGCTGCTGGAGGAGGTACTCAAGGGCGGGCGGGTGCCGGTCTTCGAGGGGGGCAAGCGGATCGAGTTCCTCACTGACTCGCCCGGCAAGCTCTCGCCGAAGCTGACGGGGTTCAAGACCCTGCGGTACGCCACGGGCACGCTGCTGGTCGGGACCGGTCCCCGTTCGTCCCGGGCCTGGGACGAGGCCGTCGCGGTCGAGATCGCCACCACCGGTCATGACGACTCGCTCCAGAAGATGATCGATTTCTGGACCGGGTTCGGCACGTTGCCCGACGTGGTCACGGCCCTGTCGGTCCCGAGCGGGATGGTCAAGCTGCGCGAGACCACGTGGCTCACCAGCGCCAATGTCCTGTACGCCCTGGCCGCAGCCGTGCGTGAGGTCACCCACGGCACCAACGTGACCATCGAGCAGGCAATGAAGGCGGCCGCCGCGATCGACTTCACCCGGGCCGGCACTACCTTCCACGGCACCCTTGTCGAGCCGGCCAAGTACGACGAGGACGGCAACCTGGAGGCCAAGGAGAAGGCCCTGACCGGCCGCGACGCCTGGGAGGGCGCCGCGGAGAAGCTGGCCGCCAAGATGCGGCAGAGCTAACGCGGCCAGCCGGGCCAGCTGAGGCCGTCACTGAAGTGGGACATGGGGCTGTTCGTGGTTTCAGAACCAACACAGTGGACGCGAGCAACTGAGGACAAGCCCTCGGCCTATTAGTACCGGTCACCTCCACCAGTT
>NZ_JBSGDB010000191.1:0-15795 GCF_053602155.1 Streptomyces sp. NPDC004561 | reverse complement strand
GGGGGCTGGGGCGCCGGGGGGCCCCTGGGCTCGGTCCTCTCGGGTGAGCACTACGGGGCGCCGGACGTGTCGGCCGTACTGCGCCGCCAGGGCTGGATACCGGCGGCGCAGGACAGTGCTTGCGGTCCCCGCGTCTAGGGGGTCCTAGAGAGTGCCGTCCGCCAGTTTCCACTCGCGGTGCAGGGCGCCCAGCGGGATGCTCCGCTGGATGACCGGCGTACCGAAGACGGACAACTGGATGCGCAGGGTGCCGGACAGGTCGACCCCGCCGTACACGCTCCAGGCGCCGGGGGCCTTCGTCCCGCTGCCGCCGGAGCCGGAGTTGAGCGTGCCGGAGGCCTCGCCGCGCAGGTACGGGGCCAGGTCGGCGGTGACGCCGGCGGTGCCGTAGAGCCCGACGGAGGCCTCGGCGCCGAGCGCCGTCTTCACGGTCCCCGCGGTGGTGACGGTGGTTCGGACGGGGGTGCTGGTCATGTCGGAGGAGCTGACCGGCGTCCAGCCCTTGGCCGAGCCGAAGGTGCCGCCCGCCTTGAAGTCGCCCTTGAGGCCCTGCTGGACGTCGACGGTGACATGTCCGTCGCCGCTGATCTGGAGGTAGCAGGTCAGGTCGAGGTTGACGACGACGGGCACCGGGCCGACCTGGAGTACGGGGTCGGCGTGCAGCTTGGCGAACGGGATGCGCAGCGGGGTGCCGGTGGCCGCGGCCGCCCGGCCCTTGACCGCCCAGCCGGAGGCCCAGTCACCGGAGACGCCGAGGTAGGCCGAGCCCGGCGCCGCGTCGGTACCGGTGCCGCCGTAGGCGAAGTCGACCTGAGGGGCGACCTGGACGAAGCCGCTGACGGAGGCGCTGGCCGACGCCGGGGCGCCCGGGGCCGTCGGCACCGCGGCGTGCAGGTCGAGCCGGAGGCTGCCGAGCGGCACCGTCGCGCCCTTGGGGCCGACGTGCCCGGCGCCGGCCTTCGACCAGGACACCTTCACGTCCGGCAGCAGCTTGTCGACGGCGAAGGACGAGGGGTCGACCGGTACGGCGCCCTTCGCCGTGTGGTCGGCCAGCAGCGCGTTGAGCGTGGCCGGCTCCGTCTGTACCTCCGTGCCGTGGTCCGTCCTGCCGAGCACCTCGGTGACCTTGGCGAGCAGTCCGTGCGGCGCCCCGGGCGCGGGCGCACTGGCGATGACGTCGCCCACGGCCGCACCGTGCGGCGCGGCGGACGAGCCGGAAGAAGGGGAGGGAGAGGAGGAGGGAGAAGGAGAGAGGGAGGGGGTCGGAGAGGCCGTTGAACTCCCGTGGTGCGAGGGCCTGTCGGAGATGACGGCACGCCGGGTGCGGCTGTCGTACGAGCTGACGGTGAGCGCCGTCCTGTGGGCGCGCCGCCCGCTGCCGGCCGGACCCGCCGTCGCGGTCGCCGTGGCGGCCGGAGCGGCGGCGACGGTGAGCGACTGGTCCGTGCCGTCGGAGGGGCGGGCGGCCGCGTCGATCCGCTCTCCGTGCCCGGCGGCCGTCGGCTGCCCGGCGTGCGGCCCGGGCGAGGAGCAGGCCGCGGCGAGGAAGAGGGTGGTCACGGCGAAGGCGGGCAGCAGGGCACGCCGATGCCTCAAGCGTCTGCGCAAGGTCGGTCCTGAGTGAGGTGGGGGGTGGCAGAGAGGTACCGGCGATCGGGCTACTCGCAGGTAGAACCGACCGGTAACTCGGTGACGAGCCATGAGCATGCCACGCCCCCGTCTACGGAACCCTCATGATCCGGCCACATCCCAACGTGACCTGGAGCACGGCCGGTTGGGGTCAGGCGGACAGGCCGGTGCCGCCCAGCCGGGTCAGCAGACCCGCGAGCAGCGCGACCTCCTCCCGGTGCCATGCCGGGTCGGTGAAGACCTCGGCGGCGGCCTCCTCGGCCGTGGCCAGCATCTCCTTCAGCCGCTCCCGGCCCGTCCCGGTCAGCGACGCGTAGGCGACGCGCGCGTCCCGGGCGTCCGGCTCGCGGGTCACCAGCCCGATCCGCTCCAGCGGGGCCAGCCCGCGGGTGACCCCGGAAGCGGTCAGCCCCAGCGCCTCGGCGAGGTCGACCCGGCGCATCCGGCCGCCGGGCGCCTGCCCCAGCCGCAGCAGCAGGGTGAAGTCGGCGAGGCTCACCCCGTCCAGCCCGCTCAGCCGGGCGTCGAACCGCCGTACGAGCGCCGCCTGCGCCCGCACCAGCCGCAGCGCGGCGTCCAGGGCATCACTCATGCGCCGCATTTCCCGCCACCATTGCGATCTCCTTGACTACTCAAGTTTATGCGCCGATTTCATGACCCGGTCGAACGCGCCGCTCGGCGCTGGCGCTTGCTCAGAGGCGCCTGGGAGAGGTCCTCGGCGGTGGACCGGAGGTTCTTGAAGCCGTAACCGCGCTCGGTCAGCCACGCCTCGGCCGCCGTCTCGGCCCGCTCGGTCGCCTCCAGGATGTCCTCCTCTTCCTCCCCGGTGTCGGAGAAGCGGAAGACGAAGGCCGGCCGCGCGGCGATGTCGTAGGTGAGGTTTCCCTCGGGGGTGAAGGCCGCGCGCAGCACGTCGTGTTCGGCGGCGTCGGCGAGCAATTCCGCCCGCTGCGCGTCGGTGAGGTCGTCGAAGACACCGCGGACGGTGACACGGAAGGTTCGGGTACTCATTCGGCGACCTTAGACAGATCGGACCGTGGTTCTCCACCGGCTTTCCGCACGCCCTGCGCGCTCAGCCGCAGGGCCGCCCACCTGGTCGTCCGGCCGGCATCCGGCGGCCTGACGACCTCCGGCCGGCTTCGCGGCGGCCGCCCGTGGCCTCCGGCGGAAACCGGCCGGAAGTCGCCCGCGGTGGATCAGCGGCCCCTACGCTCGGATCCGCTCGGTGAACTCGACGAAGGGCCTGACTGGGGTGGCGGACAAGCGAGTCGTGGTCGTGACCGGCGGCGGCACGGGCATCGGGGAGGCCACGGCGCGGCTGCTGCGCGAGGCAGGCCACCATGTGGTCGTCTCCGGCCGGCGCGCCGAACCCCTGCGGCGCCTGGAGCGGGAGACCGGGGCACTGGCCCATCCGTCCGACGTGGGGGACCCCGCCGCGGCCGAGGGCCTCCTCCGAGCCGCCCTGGCCGCGTACGGACGGCTCGACGGGCTGGTCCTGAACGCCGGAGTCGGGCGCGGCGGAGCCGTCGGAGACCTGTCCCTGCGGGACTGGGACGAGGTGATGCGCGTCAACGTCACCGGTCCGCTGCTGCTTCTGCGCGCGGCGATCCCGCATCTGCTGGAGAGCGGCGGTGCGGTGGTCGCGGTGGCCTCGGTGTCGGCGCTGCGCAACGGCACGAGCAACGCCCCGTACGCCACGTCGAAGGCGGCCCTGCTCCAGCTGTGCCGGTCCGTCGCCGTGGACTACGGGCGCCAGGGCGTGCGGGCCAACATCGTGTGCCCGAGCTGGGTACGGAGCGAGATGGCCGACCGGCGCATGGCGCGCTTCACCGAGGAGGCGGAGCTGCCCGGCGGCGGGGTCGAGGCCGGCTACGCCGAGGCGACCAGGTTGCTGCCCATGGGACGGCCGGGCGAGCCCCGCGAGATCGCGGAGGCCATCAGCTGGCTGCTGTCCCGGGCCGCGTCGTACGTCAACGGGGCCGTGCTCACCGTGGACGGCGGCGCGACCGCCCTCGATCCCGGGACGCTCGCCTTCGACTACCGCATCACGCCCCGCGACGACGGCGACCACTGAGCTTCCGCGCTGATCATGCAGCGGACCCTCGGCCACGATGTGGCGGGGGAAGCCGCCCGGGGGCCCCGGAAGCACGGAGTGGGGCGGTCACGGGAGCACCTACCCTTGAGGCATGACCAGCAGCAGCGACCGGAGCCCGGCAGTGGACGTTCAAGCACCCAAGAGCTACGAGATCCGCACCTACGGGTGCCAGATGAACGTCCACGACTCCGAGCGATTGGCCGGGCTGCTCGAAGACGCCGGGTATGTGCGGGCGCCGGAGGGGGCCGACGGGGACGCGGACGTCGTCGTCTTCAACACCTGCGCAGTGCGGGAGAACGCCGACAACCGGCTGTACGGCAACCTCGGCCGGCTCGCGCCGAGGAAGGCCTCGCGGCCGGGCATGCAGATCGCCGTCGGCGGCTGCCTCGCGCAGAAGGACCGCGACACCATCGTGAAGAAGGCGCCCTGGGTGGACGTCGTCTTCGGCACGCACAACATCGGCAAGCTGCCGGTCCTGCTGGAGCGCGCCCGCGTCCAGGAGGAGGCGCAGGTCGAGATCGCCGAGTCGCTGGAGGCGTTCCCCTCCACGCTGCCGACCCGGCGCGAGAGCGCCTACGCGGCCTGGGTGTCGATCTCCGTCGGCTGCAACAACACCTGCACCTTCTGTATCGTCCCGGCGCTGCGCGGCAAGGAGAAGGACCGCCGGCCCGGCGACATCCTCGCCGAGGTCGAGGCGCTGGTGGCCGAGGGCGTCTCCGAGATCACGCTGCTCGGGCAGAACGTCAACGCCTACGGCTCCGACATCGGCGACCGCGAGGCCTTCAGCAAGCTGCTGCGCGCCTGCGGGAACATCGAGGGCCTGGAGCGGGTCCGGTTCACGTCCCCGCACCCCCGTGACTTCACCGACGACGTCATCGCCGCCATGGCCGAGACGCCGAACGCCATGCCGCAGCTCCACATGCCGCTGCAGTCCGGTTCGGACACCGTGCTCAAGGCGATGCGCCGCTCGTACCGGCAGGAGCGCTACCTCGGGATCATCGAGAAGGTCCGCGCCGCCATCCCGCACGCCGCGATCACCACCGACATCATCGTCGGGTTCCCGGGGGAGACCGAGGAGGACTTCGAGCAGACCCTGCACGTCGTCCGCGAGGCGCGGTTCACGCAGGCCTTCACCTTCCAGTACTCCAAGCGCCCGGGCACCCCGGCCGCGACCATGGAGGGCCAGATCCCCAAGGAGGTCGTCCAGGCGCGTTACGAGCGGCTGGTCGCCCTCCAGGAGGAGATCTCCTGGGACGAGAACAAGAAGCAGGTCGGCCGCACCCTCGAACTGATGGTCGCCGAGGGCGAGGGCCGCAAGGACGGCGCCACGCACCGGCTCTCCGGTCGCGCCGCCGACAACCGGCTGGTCCACTTCACCAAGCCGGAGCAGGAGGTGCGGCCCGGCGACGTGGTCACGGTCGAGGTGACGTACGCCGCCCCGCACCACCTGCTCGCCGAGGGCCCGGTCCTCGACGTGCGCCGCACGCGCGCGGGGGACGCCTGGGAGAAGCGCAACGCGGCCGAGGCCGCCACGCCCGCCGGGGTCATGCTGGGCCTGCCGAAGATCGGTGTTCCGGCGCCGCTGCCGGTCGCCGCGAGCGGGTGCGGCTGCGACTGACCGCGACAGTCCGGACAGGTACGCGGAGGCGGCGGCCGCATGGCCGTACGATCGCCTATTCGAGCGACGGCAAGCACTGGACGGGCAGCGTGCTCGGCGAGGTGCCGGGGCGCGGGGGCGCGTTGCATGAGGTGGGCGAGCGTGCCCGCCGCCAGCCAACGCATCCGCGCCGTCCCCGGCGGACCCGCCTGTTTCCGGCAGGCCGACGGCTTCCTGCTGGTCGGCGACGGCCTGGGGGAGACGTACCTCCCCCGGTTCACCGTCGCCGAGCTCGAGTACGGCAATGCGGCCGGGAAGCAGGGCTGACACCGGCTCCCGGCCGCCCGCGCTGACGGTTCACGGCGGTGCCGCGTTACCCTGCCGATCATGCTTGTCGCCGCCGCCGTCTGCCCCTGCCCGCCGTTGCTCGTGCCCGAGGTCGCCGCGGGTGCCGCACCCGAGATGGACGCCGCCCGCACGGCGTGCGCGGACGCGCTCGGCGTGCTCGCGGCCGCCCGCCCCGACCTGCTGGTGGTCGTCGGGCCGGCCGAACAGAGCGGACGCGGGGCGTTCGCGCAGGGCACCCCGGGGTCCTTCCGCGGGTTCGGGGTCGACGTGGCCGTACGGCTGGGGCCCGCCACGGGCGCCGTCCTCGAGCGCGAGCTGCCGCCGTCGCTGGCCGTCGGCGCCTGGCTGCTGGAGCGGACCGGCTGGGCGGACGCGCCGATCGAGGGACTGGGTGTCGGGGAGGCGCTCGCGCCCGAGCGATGCGCCGAGGCAGGACGGGAGATCTGCGCCCGGGCCGGGCGCGTGGCGCTGCTGGTGATGGGCGACGCCAGCGCCTGCCGCACGGTCAAGGCGCCGGGGTATCTGGACGAGCGGGCGGCGCCGTTCGACGCGGCGGTCGCACGGGCGCTGGGCACGGCGGACATCGCGGCCGTCCAGGCGCTCGACGCCGGCCTGGCCCACGAGCTGAAGGCCTCCGGCCGCGCCCCCTGGCAGATCCTGGCCGGAGCCGCCGAGAACGCGGGCCTCAGCGGCGCCCTGCTTTACGAGGACGCGCCGTACGGCGTGGGCTACCTGGTCGCCACCTGGTCCTGACGGACGGGCCCGCCTCAGCACGCGGATGCCGGACGGCCGACCGGGGTGCGGGGCGATAGGCCCCCGCGCTGCCGCTCCGGGGGCGACTGCGCGCAACGGCGTACCGGCCCGCTCGGGTTCCGTCTGCGGCGCGGCCCGAAACAGGCGGCGGACGGCCGGGAGCAGTTCCGCTCCGCGACCGTCCGCTGATCCGTGTGCCGCCGACCGGTCCCGGCAGAGCCGGGCTCCTGGGGCCCAGGAGACTCAGGAAGCCGGTGGTGGGCCCTCAGGGCGGGTGGGGGTCGTCGGGTCGCCGGTGGCCGCCGGACCCTCCTTGTGCGCCAGGCGGTCCATCGCCTCCTTGGCCTTGCCCGTGCCCGCGTGGATCCTGTCGCTGTACTTGCCCTTGGTCCGATCGTCGACGGCCTTCGCGGCCTTGTCGATGCTGCCCGTGACCTTGTCCCCGTGCTGCCGCGCGAGGTCCGACACCTTGTCCTTGGCCGGGCCGAGCTTGGCCTTCATGTTGTCCAACAGACCCATGGTCCACCTTCCCTCGCGGGACAGTTACTTACGGACGCCTTCGCCGGCCTCGCTGTCGGCGGCTTCCTCGGCGGACTGCTGCCTCGGGATCCCGGTGCCCTCGGACGCGTCGTCCGCAGCGGCGCCCGACCGCGCCGCGACATTCTCGCGCCCGTCCTCCGCCGAGCCTCCGGCCTCAGCCGAACCGGTCCCCTTCGCCTCCGCCGACTCCGCTTCCTCCGCCGTGACCCCCGTCGGCTCCGCGCCGGCCTGCGCCTCGACGGCCGACGCCTCCTGAGTCGCCTTCGACCTGCCGAGGAGTCGTGCAAACACGCCCATATTCCACTCCATACGGTACTCGTGCGGGCGAATTCCCGCGTCACCCGGTGCGTACGGTTGCGCCGCCCGGGTCACCGCCTCCGGGAGATCGCAGACGGCACCTCCTCGGGCAACGACCCGGGAACCGCCCCGTCACGTAACTCGTTCGAGAGCCCGCCCGGAGGTTTGCGAGACTGGTGCGGTGAGCAGCGCACCCCTCGCCCCCCGCGTCATCGCCGTCGTCGGACCCACCGCGGCCGGAAAGTCCGATCTCGGTGTCTTCCTGGCCCAGCAGTTGGGCGGCGAGGTCGTCAACGCCGACTCGATGCAGTTGTACCGCGGGATGGACATCGGCACCGCCAAGCTGACGCCCGAGGAGCGCGGCGGCATCGCGCACCACCTTCTGGACATCTGGGACGTGACGGTCACCGCCTCGGTCGCCGAGTACCAGAAGCTGGCCCGCGCCCGGATCGACGCACTGCTCGCCGAGGGCCGCTGGCCCGTGCTGGTCGGCGGTTCCGGCCTGTACGTCCGCGGCGCCGTCGACAACCTGGAGTTCCCCGGCACCGACCCCGAGGTCCGGGCCCGCCTGGAGGAGGAGCTGGTGCTGCGCGGCCCGGGCGCACTGCACGCCCGCCTGGCCGCCGCCGACCCCGAGGCCGCCCGCGCGATCCTGCCCAGCAACGGCCGCCGTATCGTCCGGGCCCTCGAGGTGATCGAGATCACCGGGCAGCCCTTCACGGCCAACCTGCCCGGCCACGACTCCGTCTACGACACCGTCCAGATCGGCGTCGACGTGACGCGTCCGGAACTGGACGACAGGATCACTCGGCGTGTCGACCGGATGTGGGAGGACGGCCTCGTCGAGGAGGTGCGCGGGCTGGAGGCGCGGGGCCTGCGCGAGGGGCGCACGGCGTCGCGTGCGCTGGGTTACCAGCAGGTGCTCGCGGCGTTCGCGGGGGAGTGCACGGAGGCGGACGCGCGGGCCGAGACCGTGCGCGCCACCAAGCGCTTCGCGCGCCGTCAGGACTCCTGGTTCCGCCGGGACCCCCGTGTGCACTGGCTGAGCGGGGCCGCCGCCGACCGCGGAGAACTTCCGCGACAGGCCCTGGCGTTGGTCGAGCGACCGGTCACAGCCTGATCACGTGATGGCATCGGGATGCGCCGCCGGTCATCGCGGCCTTCGGCGCCGTGCCATCATCGAGCTTCGATCGACCAGTGGAGTCCTAGTTGGGAGGGCGCGTGGCGATGGAGGCCGGCCCTCGCGACACCGCACAAAGTGCCGAGCACGTCACTACCGAGGGTGACGGACCGGGCTGTGGCGAAGACCGTTCGGGCGACGCCCGCCTGGCCGAGGCCCGTCTCGCGGAGGCCCTGACGGGCGAAGCGCGGCTGCCCGAAGATCGCCTGGCCGAGGACCGCCTGATCGAAGATCACCTCGACGAGGACCGCTTGGCCGAGGACCACCTCGTCGAGGACCGTCTGATCGAGGTCCGTCTCACCGACGACGGGCCCGACGAGAGCGTGGGCGTGGTCACCGCCGACGGTCCGACGCCCGAGGAGATGTACGCGAGCGGACCGGAGGTCGAGGTCGAGCTGCGCCCGCAGCGCCGGCTGCGCATCTGGCAGCTCGCGCCCATCGTGGGACTCTCCGCCGTCGGCTCCCTGATGTTCGCCTTCCCGCTCGCCTTCGACTTCGGCGACAGCGGCGCGGTCATCGCCATGCTCGGCCTGCTGATCTGCTCCTGTGCCGCGGGCTGGGGCATGATGGCCGCCCGCCGGGTGGGCTACACCTGGCCGGGCCTGCCCCCGCGCGGCTCCGGCCGCCGGGCCGACTGGCGAGTCGCGCTCGGCTATGCGCTGCTGGTGGCCGTGGCGGTCGTGCTCGCCGTGTGGCGGGTCGCGCGCCTGCGCTAGCCGAGGCCGCGGACCGGCGCTCCGTCGGCTGTCGTACCGACCCCGTACGATCGAGGAGTGAGCACGCGGATCGCCTTCCTCAAGGGTCACGGCACCGAGAACGACTTCGTGATCGTCCCGGACCCCGACAACGCCCTCGACCTGTCCCCGGCCGCCGTCGCCGCCCTGTGCGACCGCCGGGCCGGGATCGGAGGCGACGGCGTGCTGCACGTCGTGCGGTCCGCCGCGCACCCCGAGGCCGAGAAGATGGCCGCGGAAGCCGATTGGTTCATGGACTACCGCAACGGCGACGGCTCGATCGCGGAGATGTGCGGCAACGGCGTCCGTGTGTTCGCCCGCTACCTCCAGCACGCCGGTCATGTGGCCGAGGGCGACCTCGCGATCGCCACGCGCGGGGGCGTGAAGACCGTCCACATCGCCAAGGACGGGGACGTCACCGTCGGCATGGGCAGCGCCCGCCTCCCCGAGGGGGACGTCACGGTGACCGTCGGCGAGCGCAGCTGGCCCGCGCACAACGTGAACATGGGCAACCCGCACGCGGTGGCCTTCGTGGCCGACCTCGCGCACGCCGGCAACCTGTACGCCCCGCCGCCGGTGAGCCCGGCGACCGCCTACCCGGACGGAGTCAACGTCGAGTTCGTCGTCGACCGCGGCCCCCGCCACGTCGCCATGCGCGTGCACGAGCGCGGCTCGGGCGAGACCCGCTCGTGCGGCACGGGCGCGTGCGCCGTCGCCGTGGCCGCCGCCCGCCGCGACGGCGCCGACCCGGCCGTCACCGGCACCCCCGCCACGTACACCGTGGACGTGCCCGGCGGCCGCCTGGTCATCACCGAGCGGCCCGACGGCCGGATCGAGATGACCGGACCCGCCGTGATCGTCGCCGAGGGCGAGATCGACAGTGAGTGGCTGGAAAACGCCCTCCGCTGACCTGGCGAAAACACGGCAACGAACGGCCGGGGCCCCCGGATCGGCGGTTCCGCGGGCCCGGTGCGGATCGAAACCACGACCGATGCCACGCACACTTGGCGCAAACGTTAAACCTTCTTCGCGTCGCTCGAATGGGTGATCCGTTTCACGCTCGGCGAGAGGCGGTCTGTCGCACGTGATGGGCTCGATAGCATCAAGCACCGGCACGGACGGGGGAACGTAGCCATCCCTGAGCCGCGCATGCCCTGGGGCTCCGTCCGCCGGTCCACGAGCCGGAGGTGCCCATGAGTGCGGAGGCCACGAACCCTGCGACCCCGGGCCCGGTAGTGCCCACGGCGCCGACACCGTCCGTGGCGCCCGCGACGGTCCGCCGGAAGCCCCGGCCCAGGATCGACCTGCGCCGGCTCGGACGCGCGGCGCTGCTCGGCCCGGCCACCCGGGACAGGCTGCCCGACGCCATCAGCCATGTCGTGGAGGCGCACCGTGCCCACCATCCCGACGCGAACCTCGAACCCCTGCGCCGCGCCTACGTCCTCGCCGAGTCCTCGCACCGCGGCCAGATGCGCAAGAGCGGCGAGCCGTACATCACCCATCCGCTCGCCGTGACCCTGATCCTCGCCGAACTCGGCGCCGAGACCACGACGTTGACGGCGTCCCTGCTCCACGACACGGTCGAGGACACCGATGTGACGCTGAACCAGGTCCGGGAACAGTTCGGCGAGGAGGTTCGTTATCTCGTAGACGGCGTCACGAAACTCGAGAAGGTCGACTATGGGGCCGCCGCCGAACCCGAGACCTTCCGCAAGATGCTCGTCGCCACCGGCAGCGACGTGCGCGTGATGTCGATCAAACTCGCCGACCGGCTGCACAACATGCGCACCCTCGGCGTGATGCGCCCCGAGAAACAGGCGCGGATCGCCAAGGTCACCCGCGACGTCCTCATCCCGCTCGCCGAACGCCTCGGCGTGCAGGCACTGAAGACCGAACTGGAGGACCTGGTCTTCGCCATCCTCCGTCCAGAGGAGCACGAACACACCAGAGAACTCATCGCGCGGAACGCCGCCCGCCAGGGCGACCCCCTCGCCGAGGTCGCCGACGAGGTGCGCGGTGTGCTGCGCGAGGCCGACATCCCCGCCGAAGTCCTCATCCGCCCCCGGCACTTCGTCTCCGTCCACCGCGTGGCCCGCAAACGCGGACAGTTGCGCGGCACCGACTTCGGCCGCCTGCTGGTGCTGGTGAACGAGGACGCCGACTGCTACGGCGTCCTCGGCGAACTGCACACCTGCATGACGCCGGTCGTCTCGGAGTTCAAGGACTTCATCGCCGTACCCAAGTTCAACCTGTACCAGTCGCTGCACACCGCCGTCGCCCGGCCGGACGGCCAGGTCGTCGAAGTCCTCATCCGCACCCACCAGATGCACAAGGTCGCCGAGGCCGGCGTCATCGCGCTCGGCAACCCGTACGCCCCCGGCGCCGACGACCCCGCCGACGGCGAGCGCGCCGACCCCACCCGCCCCGGCTGGCTCTCCCGCCTCCTGGAGTGGCAGCAGGGCGCCCCCGACCCCGACACCTTCTGGTCCACCCTGCGCGAGGACCTCGCCCAGGACCGCGAGATCACCGTCTTCCGCCCCGACGGCGGCACCCTGGGCCTGCCCGAGGGCGCCACCTGCGTGGACGCCGCCTACGCGCAGTACGGCGAGGACGCGCACGCCTGCCTCGGCGCCCGGGTCAACGGCCGCCTCGCCACCCTCAGCACCGTCCTGAAGGACGGCGACACCGTCCAGCTCCTCATGGGCCAGGACCCCGCCTCCGAGCCGTCCCGCGAGTGGCTGGAGCACGCCCACACCCCCGCCGCCCGCATCGCCATCCAGCGGTGGCTGGCGACGCACCCCGGCGGCGGAGCGGATGCCGAGGAGCCGGCCGGCAGCCGTGCCGAGCCCGCTGCCACGCGCCCCGCGGAGAGCGCCCCCGTGACCCGCCCCCTGGGCGCCGACGTCCTCGTGGACCGGCCCGGGGCCGTCGTGCGCCTCGCCGGGTGCTGTACGCCCGTACCGCCGGACGAGATCACCGGCTTCGCGGTACGCGGGGGAGTGGTGACCGTGCACCGCGCGGGGTGCGCCGCGGTGGCACACATGACGAGCAGGGGGCGCGCGGAGATCGACGTGCGCTGGGGAGACACCACCGAGTGCCGTGTGACGCTGGTCGCCGAATCGTTCGGCCGCGCCCAACTGCTCGCCGACCTCACGGAGGCCATCGCCCTGGAGGGCGCCGAGATCGTCTCCGCCACCGTGGAGCCGCCCAGCCAGCAGCGGGTGCGCCACACCTACACCCTTCAGCTCCCCGACGCCGCCCACCTCCCGGCCCTCATGCGCGCCATGCGGGACGTGCCCGGCGTGTACGACGTGAGCCGGGCCCAGCACCAGGCACCCGGCTCCTGAAGACGGCGCCATCGGACCGACACGTTCGGGTGGGCCGGGCGCGCGCCGCCACAGGGGGGCAGGCAGGCGCTGGTAGCGGTGGTCCATGCTGCTCACCCCCCGCCTCCGGCTCGCTCCCAGAACCGCCCGGCGACGCAGGGCGGCCCTGCTCGCCTCCGCCGCCTCCGTCTGCCTCCTCGCCGCCGCGGCCCCGCCCGTGCCCCTGGGCATCGGCGACCGGCTCTACCCGTACCTGGGCAACCCGGGCTACGACGTGGCGTCGTACGACGTGTCGCTCACCTACCCGGGTACCAACGACAAACCGCTCAAGGCCGTCACCACCATCGACGCCTGGACGACCGCCGACCTGGACCGCCTCAACCTCGACTTCGCGCACGGCACCGTCCAGTCCGTCGAGGTCGACGGACGTCCCGCGGACTTCGCCGGCGCCGGAGAGGACCTCGTCGTCACCCCGGAGCGCCCCCTGCACCGGGGCGGCTGGACCCGGATCGTCGTGCGCCACACCAGCGACCCCCTCCCCGCCAAGGACCAGGACGGCGGCTGGGTGCGCACCTCCGACGGCCTCGTCATGGCGAACCAGGCCGACGCCGCCCACCTGGTCTTCCCGTGCAACGACCACCCGTCCGACAAGGCGATGTTCACCTTCCGGATCACCGCCCCGAACGACTACACCGTCGTGGCCAACGGCCTGCCCGCCGGCACCGACCGGGTAGGCAGTACCACCACCTGGACCTACCGCACCCAGCACCCCATGGCCACCGAACTCGCCCAGGTGTCCATCGGCCGCTCCGCCGTGCTGCGCCGCGAGGGCCCCCACGGGCTGCCGGTCCGCGACGTCGTGCCCAGCGCCGACCGCAAGACCCTGGAACCGTGGCTCGCCAAGACGCCCGACCAGATCGCGTGGCTGGAGAGCAAGGTCGGCGCTTTCCCGTTCGAGACCTACGGCGTGCTCATGGCGCAGGCCTCCACAGGCTTCGAACTGGAGACGCAGACCCTCTCGCTCTTCGAGAAGAACCTGTTCAGCGAGCCCGCCTACCCCAAGTGGTACATCGAGTCGATCATGGTGCACGAGCTGTCCCACCAGTGGTTCGGCGACAGCGTCAGCCCCCGCACCTGGTCCGACGTGTGGCTGAACGAGGGGCACGCCACCTGGTACGAGGAGCTGTACGCCGAGGAGAAGGCGCAGCGGCCCATGGAGGACCGGATGAAGGCCGCCTACGGCGCCTCCGACCGCTGGCGCGAGGCCGGCGGCCCGCCCGCCCGGCCCAAGCCGCCCGCCCCCGGCCAGAAGATCAGCATCTTCCGGCCCAACGTCTACGACGGCGCCGCGCTCGTCCTCTACGCCCTGCGGCAGGAGATCGGCCGCCCGGCGTTCGAGCGCCTGGAGCGCCTCTGGGTCCGCGAGCACCGGGACTCCACCGCCAACACCAGCGACTTCGTCCGCCTGGCCTCGGTCGTCGCCGGCCGCGACCTCAGCGGCTTCTTCCAGGCATGGCTGTACGGCGAGAAGACCCCGCCGATGCCCGGCCACCCGGACTGGAAGCCGACGGCGGCGGCCAAGGCGGTCACGCCGGACCAGCTGCGGACCCGGAAATGACACGGGCGACCGGGCCGCGGGCCCGGCGATAACGCGGTGACGAGACGTGCCGCCTCGTGCGACCATCTTCGGGTCGGCGCGACACGCGGGACGGGAATCTCCCGGGGTACTCGTACGTTGAGGAATACGGGTGGTCCAGCGCGACCGCCGTACCGACGCCGAGACGGCACTCTCATCGACGTAAGGATCCAATGACCTCCTCTTCTTCCGCTTCCCAGGACGCCAAGCGCCTCGCGCACGCCTATCCCGAGGGTTTTCGGGCCGATGCCCTGATGGAAGAGGACGTCGCCTGGAGCCACGAGATCGACGTTGAGCGGGACGGCGAGCAGTTCGACCGCTCCGAGCGCGCGGCCCTGCGCCGCGTGGCGGGCCTGTCCACCGAGCTGGAGGACGTCACCGAGGTCGAGTACCGGCAGCTCCGCCTGGAGCGGGTCGTGCTCGTCGGGGTGTGGACCTCCGGGACCGTGCAGGACGCCGACAACTCCCTCGCGGAGCTGGCCGCCCTCGCCGAGACGGCGGGCGCGCTCGTGCTCGACGGCGTCACCCAGCGCCGCGACAAGCCCGACGCGGCCACCTACATCGGCTCCGGCAAGGCCGAGGAGCTGCGCGACATCGTCATCGAGACGGGCGCGGACACCGTCATCTGCGACGGTGAGCTGAGCCCCGGCCAGCTGATCCATCTCGAGGACGTCGTCAAGGTCAAGGTCATCGACCGTACGGCCCTGATCCTCGACATCTTCGCCCAGCACGCCAAGTCCCGAGAGGGCAAGGCGCAGGTCGCGCTCGCGCAGATGCAGTACATGCTGCCGAGGCTGCGAGGCTGGGGTCAGTCGCTGTCCCGCCAGATGGGCGGCGGCAAGGGCGGCGGCCTCGCCACCCGTGGCCCCGGTGAGACCAAGATCGAGACGGACCGGCGACGGATCCGCGAGAAGATGGCGAAGATGCGCCGGGAGATCGCGGAGATGAAGACCGGCCGCGAGATCAAGCGCCAGGAGCGCCGACGGAACAAGGTGCCGTCCGTCGCCATCGCCGGCTACACCAACGCCGGCAAGTCCTCCCTGCTCAACCGCCTCACGGGCGCGGGCGTCCTGGTCGAGAACGCCCTGTTCGCGACCCTGGACCCGACCGTCCGCCGGGCGGAGACCCCGAGCGGCCGCCTGTACACCCTCGCGGACACCGTCGGCTTCGTCCGGCACCTGCCCCACCACCTGGTCGAGGCGTTCCGCTCCACCATGGAGGAGGTCGGCGACTCCGACCTGATCCTGCACGTGGTGGACGGCTCGCACCCGAACCCGGAGGAGCAGCTGCTGGCCGTGCGCGAGGTGATCCGGGACGTAGGCGCCACCGACGTGCCCGAGATCGTCGTGATCAACAAGGCGGACGCGGCCGACCCGCTGGTGCTCCAGCGACTGCTCAGGATCGAGAAGCGCTCCCTGGCGGTCTCGGCCCGCACCGGCCGGGGCATCGCCGAGCTGCTCGCCCTGATCGACAACGAGCTGCCCCGCCCCTCGGTCGAGATCGAGGCGCTCGTTCCGTACACCCACGGCAAGCTCGTCGCCCGCGCCCACACCGAGGGCGAGGTGATCTCCGAGGAGCACACCGCGGAGGGCACCCTGCTCAAGGTCCGGGTGCACGAGGAGCTGGCGGCGGACCTGGCACCGTACGTGCCGGTCTCTGC
>NZ_JBSGDB010000190.1:0-15844 GCF_053602155.1 Streptomyces sp. NPDC004561 | reverse complement strand
TGATGTGATCACGCTAGCGCGGGCCACTGACAACGCAGCGAACTCCGCCGCTTCGCGGCTCCGGCACGAGGATGAGCCAACCCCGCCCTAAAGGATGGGGCTTGCGCTCAAGACATCCGGTCACACCGGGCGGGAGGGCGAGGCGGCCGGAGCCGGCGTCTCGAGAAGGACTGGGTCGCGGGAGCCGGAGCACATCTCGGGCGGGTGCGGTGATGACCCGTGATTTCCTCATGTTTTCGGTGTGATCCGTTCGCTGCCGGGACCGCCGTACGCGGTTCCATACTCAAGGACGCGAGCGGGCCGGTGGGCGGGGCCGCACCTCCGCCGGTCCCGCCGCTTCCGAGGAGGTGGTTGACCGTGACTCCCCACGCGGAAGACGCCGCCCTGCGCATCCACCACCTGTGGTCCCTGCGCGAGGACACGGTGGTCGGCTGGGACGAGGAAGGGCGGACGCTGGTGCTCAGCGGTCCGCAGGGCACGGAGCGGGTCGAGGACCCCGGTCCCGCGGTGGCCGAGGCGCTGCGCCGGATGGAGCTCGGTCCCGTGCTGCTCGCCAACCTGCCGCCGTCGGAGGGCCGGACGGTCCCCGGGCACGAGACCTTCACGGTGGTCCTGTCGGTGCTCCGCGGAATCTCCCACGTGGTGATCAGGACGCTGTCCCTGGACGATCTCAGGGGGCCGGTGCTCTCCGTGGTGCCGGTGGGCCGCAGCGCCCGCTTCGCCACCGTCCGGCTGCCGGCGTGGCGCAGGGTGCGGCTGCGGCCCACCGCGACGATCACCGTGCGAGGGGACACCTTCCTGGTGCAGTGCCACACCCTGGGGCACCGGGTGGAGATCCACCGCCCGGAGGCGATGTGGGTGGTGTCGCTGCTGGCCTGGCCCATGACGCCGGAGGCGATGGTCGACGTGCTTCCGCTGCCCTCCGAGTTGACCCTGGAGATCCTCGGCTATCTGGCGGGGGCCGGGCTGACGGTGGCCGCGGCCTGACCGTGCCGCCGCGGGGCGTGCGGCCAGGAGGCGGCGGGGCCGGTCACAGCAGCCAGCCCGAGTCGCGGGCGATGCGGATCGCGTCGACCCGGTTACGCGCGTTGAGCTTGGTCACGGTGGTGGTGAGGTAGTTGCGTACCGTGCCCACGGAGAGCCGGAGGTGTGCGGCGATTTCCTGCGGTTCCGTGCCCTGCGCGGCCAGTTGCAGCACCTCGGTCTCGCGGATGGTCAGCGGGCTCTCCGCGCCGCCCCAGGCGGCCAGGGCCAGTTGGGGGTCGACCACCCGCTGGCCGGCGGCGACGCGGCGCACGGCCTGGGCGAGGTCGCCGGGCGGGGCGTCCTTGAGCAGGAAGCCCGAGACGTGCGCGGACATCGCCCGGCGCAGGGTGCCGGGGCGGCCCAGGCTGGTGAGGATCAGGACCCGGCACTCGGGGAGACGCTCGTGCAGGAGCCCGGCCGCGCTGAGGCCGTCGAGGCCGGGCAGGTCGATGTCGATGATGGCCACGTCCGGCCGGTGTTCGCGCGCCGCGCTCAGGATCTCGTCGCCGCGTTCGAGCTCGGAGACCACCTTCAGGTCCTCCTCCAGATCGAGCAGAGCCACCAGTGCGCCGCGGACCATGTGCATGTCCTCGGCCAGCAGGATCCGTATCATCGTCGCTTTTCCCCGTTCCCCCGCCGACTGCATTCGCCGGATGCCGCCCAAGCGCATCCGCCGTCGTTTTTCCCTCAATACGCCAAGATCGAGCCAAGGTTGCTCACGCGATATTGTCGGCCCGGCCGTACGTGTCCTTGTCGGCCGTGCTCTGACCCGGACACGGCTCGCCGGACTCCGCCGCCTGGAGCGGTGCCTCGGCGGTGATCCGGAAGACGTCCGCGCCGGAACCGTCGAGCAGGCGCCGCACGATCAGCCGTCCTCCGATGTCCTCCAGCCGCCGCTGGAGGTTGCCCAGGCCGCTGCCGCTGTGCGGCGAGGGGACATGGTGACCGGTCACCAGACCGTCGTTGACGATCGTGAGGCGGACCAGACCGTCCTCGACCCGCGCGGTGATCCGGCAGTACGAGGCCTTGGAGTGCCGCAGCAGGTTCGTGACGCCCTCCCGCAGCACCGTGGCCAGCACGGTGGACGTCGCCGGTCCCAGCCGCCCGATGGCGTCATGGGTCTCGACCGTGACCGAGACCCTGGCGGCGGCCAGCACCGACTCGGCGGAGGGGAGTTCGGAGTCGAGGTACATCTCCCGGTAACCGCGGGCGACCCGGCGCACGTCGGCCAGCGCCTGGCGGGAGATGACGAGTACCTCGTCGACCTCCTCGCGGGCCCTGAGGGGGTTGGCCGGGATGAGGCGGTGGATCAGCTCGTTCTTGAGGGTGATCGCGGAGAGGCTGTACCCGAGCAGGTCGTGCAGGTCCCTGGAGAACCTCAACTGCTCGTTGCTGACGGCGAGTCGGGCGAGGTCGGTGCGGGCCCGGTGCAACTGGTCGACCAGGCCGGTCAGCCGGCTCAGGCCGTACACCACGAGACCGGTGAGCGCGGTGGTCTGGCACATGTACAGCATGTCGACGACCGCCAGGTCGTGCAGGAAGCCGGGGACGAGCAGGCTGAGCGTCGTCAGTCCGTACAGCGTCCAGCCCGCCCTGGGCGGCAGGAGCAGCAGCACGGACCCGGCGAAGAAGCCCGCCATCGCGCCCCAGGACACGCCGAACCAGATCAGCGGCAGGTACGAGAGGACACCCTGCGCGGTCAGGGTGAGCAGCTTGGTGCGCGGCCGTGCCGCAAAGGCGCCGGGTGCCGAGTGCACGAGTTGCAGCAGGAACACCAGCACCAGGCAGGCGACGGCGAGGGCCAGATTGTAGGGGCCGAGCGGCTGGGACAGGATGTTGAGGAAGGTGATGCCCAAATAACATGCGAGCGCGGCTAACAGAATACCGCGGGCGGTTTTTGTGAACGTCTGGCCGGAATGTGCTGCACGTCCGTTCGGATCCCCGTTCATCACTCGTCCGAGCCCCCGTCTCTCAATTCCGGTTCAGATGAAACCGGCGTCATTCTAGGCAGAGTACGGTCAACGGCTGGCGCATTTTGTCTACTCGGTTCTCGTCCAACTGTCCTGAAACATTCGGTCAGATGAAGAGTGGGATCGGGTTCAGCTGCTCGTACGGTGTAGGGCTGGAGAGGCGTGCGAGCGTGACCGGTACGTCGAGCCTGCCCGGCGCGTACCGGGCCCAGAAGTGCCTGAGCTCCGGCACCATCACCTTGACCACCGGCATTCCGATGTCCGGCCGGGTCCGGTCCAGGACGAGCGGCTCCAGGCCCCTGTCACGGACGAGTTCGGTGCCGGCCCGGACGTCGTCGGGCAGACCGGTGCGCACCACGTAGGTCCGGTGGCCCGGAGTACGCGGCCGGGTGGCCGGATCGGGCGCCAGATACGGCTGGTTGGCGAGCGTCGCCCCGCGCCGGAGCCGGCGAGCCCCGCCGCCGCCCGGGCGCCGTCCAGGCCGGCCAGGTACCAGACGCCTCGGCGGCCGGGTCGGTGTCCGTCGCGGCCGGGGCGAGTACCTCGGCGAGGGCGCCGTGCAAAGCGGTAACGCCCCGGCGAGAGACCAGGTAGGTCGCCTCGCCGGGGACGTTCGCGGGACGTAGGTGGTGCCCACGAGAGCTGAGCCGTCCTGTAGGGCGGCCGGTCCGGAACTCCAGGGATGCGGCGATCCGGAAGTCATATCCAGCGCACCGGAGGCGTCGGCGGACGCGGCCCGGGCGCGGAACGCTTAGGTGTAGGTGAACCGGAGAAGGTCCTGACGGACGCGTGGGTTCTCACCCAAGTGGAGGCTCCACCATCAGCCGCTCCCTGAGCGGTTCCCACCAGTTCCGGTTCTCCCGGTACCAGCGCACGGTTTCGGCCAGGCCCTCCTCGAAGCTCCTGCGGGGCGCGTAGCCCAGCTCCTCGCGGATCTTCGTGCAGTCGACGGAGTAGCGGCGGTCGTGTCCCTTGCGGTCCTCGACGTGTTCGACGCTGCCCTCCCAGGTGGCGCCGCATGCCGCGAGCAGCGCGCCGGTCAGCTCCTCGTTGGAGAGTTCGGTGCCGCCCCCGATGTTGTAGATCTCGCCCGCGCGGCCCCGGGTGCGGACCAGTTCGATGCCCTGCACGTGGTCGTCGATGTGCAGCCAGTCGCGGACGTTTCCGCCGTCGCCGTACAGCGGGACCTTCCTGCCGTCGAGGAGGTTGGTCACGAACAGCGGGATGACCTTCTCGGGGAACTGGTGGTGGCCGTAATTGTTGGAACAGCGGGTCACCCGGACGTCGAGGCCGTGGGTGCGGTGGTAGGACAGCGCGATCAGGTCGCTGGAGGCCTTCGCCGAGGAGTACGGCGAGTTGGGCTGCACCGGGTGGCTCTCGGGCCAGGAGCCCTCGTCGATCGAGCCGTACACCTCGTCGGTGGAGATGTGCACGAAGACCTCGACGCCGGCCCGGTGCGCCGCGTCGACGAGCGTGTGCGTGCCGACCACGTTCGTGCGCACGAACTCGGCGCCGCCGTCGATCGACCGGTCGACGTGCGACTCGGCGGCGAAGTGCACCACCTGGTCGTGCTCGGCCATCAGCTTCCCGACCAGCTCGGGGGAGCAGATGTCCCCCTCCACGAAGGAGAACCGCGGGTGCGCCCGTACCGCGTCGAGGTTGGCGGGATTGCCCGCGTACGTCAGCTTGTCCAAGACGGTGACCGAGACGTCGCCGGGGCCCTCGGGGCCGAGCAGCGTACGGACGTAGTGGGAGCCGATGAAGCCGGCGCCGCCGGTCACCAGGATGCGGGTCGTGGCCGGTGCGGCCGGTCGGGTCGGGTGCATGGAGCGGACTCCTCGGTCGGCAGGTGGCTCTGGTCAGGCGGCGCGGACGGCCGGCTGCGGGATGCGGCGGGACGCCACCTCGGTGACGTAGGCGCCGTAGTCCGTGCCCCGCATCGCCTCGCCGAGGCGCAGGCACTGCTCGGGGGTGATGAAGCCGCAGTTGAGCGCCAGTTCCTCGACGCAGGCGATGAACTCGCCCTGCCGCTGCTCGATCAGCTGGACGTACTGCGCGGCCTGCAGCAGCGAGTCGTGGGTGCCCATGTCCAGCCAGGCGAAGCCGCGGCCGAGCGGGGTGAGCTGGGCCCGGCCCTGCGCCAGGTAGGCCAGGTTGACGTCGGTGATCTCCAGCTCGCCCCGCGCCGAGGGGGAGAGGTTCTTGGCGATCCCGACCACGTCGTTGTCGTAGAGATACAGCCCGGTCACCGCGAGGTTGGAGCGCGGGTGGCGCGGCTTCTCCTCCAGCGACAGCAGCCGGCCCTGCTCGTCGATCTCCCCGATCCCGTAGCGCTGCGGGTCGCGCACCTGGTAACCGAACAGTGCCGCGCCGTCCAGCCGGCGCACCGCGTCCTCGAGGAGCTCCGAGAAACGTGGCCCGTGGAAGATGTTGTCGCCGAGCACCAGCGCGACCTGGTCGCCGTCGATGAAGTCGGCGCCGATGAGCAGCGCTTCGGCGATGCCGCGCGGCTGGTCCTGCTCGGCGTACTCGATGTTCAGGCCGAGCTGGGAGCCGTCGCCGAGGAGGGTGCGGAAGCTGTCCGAGTGGTCCTTGGACGAGATCAGCAGGATGTCCCGGATGCCCGCCAGCATCAGCACGGAGAGCGGGTAGTAGATCATCGGCTTGTCGTAGACCGGCAGGATCTGCTTGGACAGCGCACCGGTCAGCGGGCGCAGGCGGGTGCCGCTGCCGCCGGCGAGGATGATGCCCTTCATCTCAGATCACCTTCCACTGCCGTTCGAGCCGGATGCTCTCCTCGTAGCGCGGCAGCAGGCCCTGCTCCGCGGCCTCGGCCAGCGTGGGCGCCACGGTGTCCCGCTCGGAGTAGACCGGCGTGACGTCCTCGGGGATCGGCAGTCCGAGCGCCGGGTCGGTGACCGAGATCGCCAGCTCGTGCTCGGGCACATAGCTGGCGGTGACCATGTACGACATCACCGTGTCGTCCTCCAGCGCGATGAACGCATGGCCCAGACCGACCGGGAAGTACGTGGCCCGGAAGTCGTTCTGGTCCATCAGCACCACGTCCCACTTCCCGAAGGTGGGCGAGCCGACCCTGATGTCCACCACGACGTCCAGGGCCGAACCCTTGGGGCAGTAGACGTACTTGGCGCAGCCGGGCGGGGTCAGCGTGTAGTGCACGCCGCGCACCACACCGCGCTTGGAGCGGCTGTGGTTGGTCTGGGTGACCGGGAAGCGGGTGTTCCCGGTGGCCTCGGCCCAGGCCGGTCCCTGGAACGGGGAGAGGAACAGCCCGCGCTGGTCGGGGAAGACGTCGGGGGTGAACTCCAGTGCTCCGGCGACGGCCAGTTCGCGCACCTTCATCACAGCACCTCCTTCAGGGCGGTGATGACCTTGTCCTGCAGGCCGGACGGCAGCGACGGGTACATCGGCAGCGAGAAGATCTCACCCGCCAGCTTCTCCGTCACCGGCAACGAGCCCTTCTCGTACCCGAGATGGGCGAATCCGGTCATGGTGTGCACCGGCCACGGGTAGCTGATGTTGAGGTTGATGTCGTAGGCCTTGAGAGCCTCGATGATCCGGTCGCGCTCGGGGTGGCGGACCACGTAGACGTAATAGACGTGCGTGTTGCCCTCGTTGACCTTCGGCAGGACCAACCCGGTGTCACCCAGGGCCTCCTGGTAGCGGCGGGCGACCTCCTGACGGCCGGCCACGTAGGCGTCGAGCCGGGTCAGCTTGCGGCGCAGGATCTCGGCCTGCACCTCGTCCAGGCGGCTGTTGTGGGCCGGCGTCTGGACCGTGTAGTAGACCTTCTCCATGCCGTAGTAGCGCAGCTTGCGCAGCTCGGCCTCCACGTCGGGGCGCGAAGTGGTCACGGCTCCGCCGTCGCCGTACGCGCCGAGCACCTTCGTCGGGTAGAAGGAGAAGGCGGCGGCGTCGCCGGTGGTGCCCGCGAGCCTGCCCCGCTGGGTGGCGCCGTGCGCCTGCGCGCAGTCCTCCAGGAGCGCCAGGCCGTACCGGTCGGCCAGGGCCTTCAGCGGGTCCAGGTCCACGCACTGGCCGTAGAGGTGGACCGGCAGCAGGGCCTTGGTGCGCTCCGTGATCGCGGCCTCGACCTGGCCGACGTCCATCAGGAAGTCGTCCTCGTTGACGTCGACGAAAACGGGCGTGGCACCGGCGCCGTCGATCGCGACGACCGTGGGCGCCGCGGTGTTGGACACCGTGATCACCTCGTCGCCCGGACCGACCCCGAGGGCCTGGAGGGCGAGCTTGAGCGCGTTGGTCCCGTTGTCGACACTGACGCAGTGCTCCACGCCGTGGTACGCGGCGAACTCCTCCTCGAAGCCCTTGACGCTGTCGCCGAGCACCAGCGTGCCGGAGGAGAAGACCTTGTCGACGGCGTCGAGGACGTCCTCGCGCTCGCTGTGGTACTCGGGCAGGTAGTCCCATACGTAGGTGGTCATGCGCGTTCCTTCTCCTGTCGTCGTTCTGGTCCTGCGGGCGCGGGAGTTCAGCGGTGGTCGTGCGGTACGGCGTGACTCAGGGCGGCCACCGTGCGTTCCAGGCCCTCGTCGAGAGAGACCAGCGGACGCCAGCCGGTCACCGAGCGGAACGGGGTGGAGTCGACGGTCACGCTCAGGAAGTCGGTCTCCGGGGCGTGCGCCGGCGGCTTCACCGAGACGACCGGGACGGCGGGGGCACCGGTACGGGCCGCCGCCTGCCGGGCCACCGAGCGGAAGACGTCGCCGAGCGCGTCGCCGCGTCCGGTGCCCAGGAGCCAGGCGCGGCCGGCCAGCTCGGCGGGATGGTCCAGGGCGGCGGCGAACGCGGCGGCGACGTCGGCGATGTGGACCAGGTCGCGGCGGACGGTGCCGTCGTGCCACAGGGTGATCTCCTCGCCGGCCAGCGCCCGGCGGGCCATCGCGGCGACCACCCCGCGGTCCGCGGTACCCGGCACGGTGCCCTCGCCGTACACCGTGGGCAGCCTGAGGCTGACTCCGCGGACCAGGCCGGCCTCGCTCGCCGCGAGCAGCAGCCGTTCCGCGGTCAGCTTCTGCTCGTCGTACACCGTGGCCGGCCGGTCCGGTTCGCTGCCGTCGAGCGGCTCCCGCGGCGGGGCGCCGACCTGTCCGGTGGTTCCCGCGTAGACCACCAGCGGTGGCCGGTCGGGGTTCGCGGCCACGTCCAGCAGGTCGCGCATCACCCCGACGTTGACCCGCTCGCCGCCCGGTTCGGCCGAGGCCCGCCAACCGCCCTCGCACAGCAGCACGTGGATCACGACGTCCGCGTCCTTGACGGAGGCGACCAGGGCGTCCCGGTCGGTGAGGTCGGCGGTGACCACCTCGACCTCCGCGCGGGCGCCGTCCGGCACGGCGGCCGGGCGCCGGGCCACCGCGCGCAGGCGCAGCTCGCGGCCGGCCAGCGCGGCGAGCACGGCCGAGCCCACGAAGCCGGTGGCGCCGAGCACGGCCACCAGGGGCCGGTCGGTCGGTTCCGTTGTCATGCGGGTGCCTCCCAGGACGGGCGGATGGATGCGGTGCGGCCCGGACGCGAGGGCGCCTGTGGCGGTGCGGGCCCCCCGGGGGCCTGCCCGGGTTCCGCTGGCCCGATGCTGCTGCCGTCCGATCGGGCGCGGACGGAGAAGCGCTGGAGGCGGCCACGGCCCGGGCGACGCGGACCGCGGCTCGACCGGTGCTTGAGACCGACTTCCTAGCCTCGGCGCGATGTCTTGCGCCGTCCGCATCGGACCGGCGCTTCGCCACCGACCGCGCGACGGAAACCGTCGCCCCTCCATGGTGAAGTCGGGAAGGAAATCCCTGAATGAGTACTGACAAAGCCGCCGCCGGCGGCGATGCGGCCGGGGCGGGGAAGTTGCCGGTCACCACCATGCTGATCACGGGCCTGACCGCCTTCATGGCAGGGCTCGACAACCTGGTGGTCGTGACCGCGCTGCCCACCATCAGGGAGAAGCTCGGAGGCAGCCTGCAGGACCTGGAATGGACGGTGAACGCCTACACGCTGTCGTTCGCCGTGCTGATGATGTTCGGTGCCGCCCTCGGCGACCGGTTCGGGCGCCGCAGGGTGTTCACCGCCGGTCTGCTGCTGTTCACGTCGGCATCGGCCGGAGCGGCCCTGGCATCGGGCAGCGGCGAGCTGATCGCCGCCCGCGCGGTCCAGGGCGCCGGTGCCGCCATCGTCATGCCGCTCTCCCTCACCCTGCTCACCCACGCGGTGCCCGCCGCGAAACGCGGCGCCGCCCTCGGCATCTACGGTGCGCTCAACGGACTGGCCATCGCCGGTGGCCCGCTGGTCGGCGGCGTCGTGGTGGAACACATGTCCTGGCAGTGGATCTTCTGGATCAACGTGCCGGTGGGCCTGCTGCTCGCCCCGGCCGCCTGGCGCGGTCTGGCCGAGAGCCGTGGAGCGGACAACCGCCTGGACGTGCCGGGCACACTCCTGGTCAGCCTCGGCATCCTCGGCCTCGTCTACGGCCTGATCCGGGCGGGCGGCCACGGCGGCTGGGGCGCCCCGCAGGTCGTGGGCCCGCTGGTGGCCGGCGCCGTGGTGGTCGCCGTGTTCGTCCTGTGGGAGCGGCGCAGCAGCGCGCCCATGCTGCCCATGGGCATGTTCCGCAACCGGGCCTTCAGCGCCGTCAACGCCGGCGGTCTGCTGATGTCCGTCGGCATGTACGGCGTGGTCTTCCTCATCACGCAGTTCATGCAGACCATCCAGCACCTGTCGCCGATGGAGGCAGGCGTGCGGATGCTGGCGTGGACGGCGATGCCGCTCCTGGTGGCGCCCGTCGCGGGCATCATGTCGGACCGGATCGGCGGACGGCCCGTGGTGGTCTTCGGACTCGCGCTGATGGCCGCCGGGTTCGCCTACTGGGCGCTGGTGATGAGCCCGGACGTGTCCTACGTCGAGCAACTGCCCGGCTTCCTCCTGGGCGGCGTGGGCGTCGCCTGCTTCTTCGCCCCGCTCCTCAACCTGACGATGAGCTCCGTCGCCGTCTCCGAGCAGGGCATCGCCTCCGGCGCGACCTCGGCCACCCAGGAACTGGGCGCGGCGCTAGGAGTGGCCCTGCTCGCCAGCGTCTTCAGCCACAACGGCGGCTACGCCTCGGCCCAGAACTTCGTCGACGGCTTCGTGCCCGCCCTGTGGGCCGGCGCGGCGGCCATGGCGCTCGGCGCGGTCGTGATGCTCTTCGCCAACCGGCCCGCCGGCGTGGAGGAGCAGCACGGTGGCGAACCGGACAAGGCCGAACCGGCCCGGGACACGGTCGAACCGGCCCCGGCGGCCACCCGCTGACAACCCGCAGGCCGACCCGCGGCCCCACGCGACGCCGTCGCGTGGGCCGTCACCACGTCACCCACCATCCGTCATCACGTCATCCGTCATCACGCCACCGGCAGAAAGGCCGTGCGAGACATGAGGGTTCTCTTCGCAAGCCTCGGAAACTACGGACACATATTCCCCATGGTGCCGCTCGCCCAGGCGGCACAGGAGGCCGGGCACGAGGTCTGGTTCGCCACCAGTGAGCCGTTCCACCCGATCCTCGAGAAGGCGGGACTGCGGCCGGTCACCGCGGGGCTCACCGTCCCCGAAGCGTTCATCGAGGCGGCCGGCGGCCAGGCCTTCCTGGAGGCCAACGGCGGTGCCGTACAGGCCAGTGACGTGCCGCCCGAGGTACTGGCGGGCCTGGCCGTGAAGGCGTTCGGCTCGGTGCTGCCGCGCAGCGTGGCCGCGGACCTCGCAACTGTCCTCGACTCCGTCCGGCCCGACCTGGTCGTGTACGAGATCCTCAACCCGGGCGCGGCCTTCGCGGCCGTGGCGACGGGCGTGCCCGCCGTGTGCCACGGCATCGGCCGGGTCTCCTACGACGACACCATGGACCCGCTGGTCCAGCAGGAGCTGTACGCCACGGCGAGCGACCTGGGGGTGGCCGACAAGATCGGCCAGAGCCGTACCCTGGGCAACCCGTACATCGACATCTGCCCTCCCGCCATGCAGAACCAGGACTTCCTGACCTCGGGTGTCCAGCGGATCCCGCAGCGGTCCGTCCCCTTCGCCGAACCGGGCGAACTGCCCGCGCGCGTCACCCAGGGCGAGGGCCCGCTGGTCTATCTCAGCCTCGGCACCGTGCTCGGCTCCGCGGAGCTGCTGCGCACCGCGATCGACGGCCTGCTGCCGCTGGGGGTGCGGGTCCTCGTCTCGACCCCCGTGGTGGATCCGGCCGCGCTGGGCGAGCTGCCGGACCGGGTCGTCGCGCTTCCCTGGGTGCCGCAGGCCGAGGCGCTGCGCTACGCCACCGCCGTCGTCCACCACGGCGGCGCGGGCACCACGCTGGCCTGCCTGGCCGCGGGGCTGCCCGCGCTGATCCTGCCGCAGCCGGGGGACGACGGCCCCGACAACGCGGCCGCGGTGCGTGAGACCGGGGCGGGCCGGCTGCTGCATGCCCCGGATGTGTCCGCCGAGGCGGTGGAGGCCGAGATGCGCACCCTGTTGGGCGACGGCGCCCACCGGGAGGCCGCCCGTGGTGTCGCCCGCGAGATGGCGGCGATGCCCGAGCCGGCCGAGACGGTCGCCAGGTTCCCCGAGTTCGTCCGCTGACCGGCCCCGGTACGCACCGCGCCCCGGGCTCGCCTTCGAGCGCGGGGCGCGGTGCGTGCGGGACGTCGGGCCATGGCGCGGACCCGGCGCAGGGCGCGGGCAGCACGAAGTGCTCGCCCGGCGCCATCCGGGACCACGTGAGTCCCGCTCGAGCCGTCGGCGAGGAGCCTGCTCCAGGGCGGCTCGACCGCAGGTGGCGATGCTCTGACCGATCGTTCTTTTCCGACCCAGCCGAGAGAGGCCACCATGTCGAAGAACCACCACGCCCTGATCCAGCACTTCGTGGACATGATCAACAACCATGACGTCAGCACCATGCCGGAGCACACGGCGCCCGGCCACATCGACCACAACCCGGTGGTGGCCGACGGCATCGAGGCCAACCAGGCCTTCTGGGTCGGGGTGTTCGCCGCCTTCCCCGACATGAAGGTCGTGATGCACGACCTCGTCGTGGAGGGGGACAAGGTGGCCGGCCGCTTCGAGTACACCGCGACCCACCAGGGCACGTTCCTCGGCATACCGGCGACCGGGCGCACGGTGAGCTTCCAGTCCATCGACATCTGGAGGGTGGAGGACGGCCTGCTCGCCGAGCACTGGGACCAGCTGGACATGGGCGACATCTTCCGGCAGCTGGGAGTCGACCCGGCGGCCGTCGCGCAGTCCTAGCCGTGCGGGTCATCGAGGGGCGTAGTTTGCCGGGATCGCAGTTGCGGGCTCAGGCGAGGGCGGCGACGAGCAGGGTGAAGGCGGCGATGATGACGGCGACGCGGACGTAGTGGAAGCGGTCCCAGCGGTTCATCTGCTCCTTCCAGTCCTCGGGCCGGTTCTCGGGGGTCCACGTCCTGCCCCGGTTGTTGATCGGGACGAGCAGCAGGATCGACATGATCACGCTGAGGATCAGCAGCGCGCCGGCGGTGACGACGATGCCGGCGCCGTGGTGGTGCCATCCGGCGATGGCCCAGACCGCGACGAGGACGAGCGAGCCGATGTACCAGACCGGCATCAGGGCGCCGAGCATCCGGCCCCCGTGGGCGCGGCCGAGTTGGCCACTGTCCTCGGGGAGGGCGTTGAGGATCGGGTTGATGACGAAGGCGACGGAGAACTCCACCCCCACCATCAGGCCGACGATCACGGTGGTGAAGACCTCGAGTGCGTGGAGCATGATGATCCCCCTGGCATCTAGTGTCGCTAGCTGATGAGGCAACGCTAGTGCTGCTGCCGCTCGATTGTCTAGTGGTGCTAGGATCGAATCATGTCGGTACAGGAACGCAAGGAGCGCGAACGGGCGGTCCGCGAGAGCCTCATCGTGGCGACGGCCCGCGAACTCGCCGAGCAGCAGGGCTGGGACGCGGTCACCACCCGCCGGCTCGCCGAGCGCATCGAATACAGCCAGCCCGTCCTCTACAGCCACTTCCGCGGCAAGCGCGAGATCATCGGCGCCGTCGCCCTCGAGGGCGCCGCCGAGATGGCCGCGGCGCTGCGGGCCGCGGCCTCCGCCGCGGACGGCCCCCGCGCCCGGGTCACCGCCCTGGCCCGCACCTACCTCGACTTCGCCGAACGCAACCCGGCGGTCTACGACGCCATGTTCCAGCTCGACGGCGGCCTGGCGTTCGCGAACGAGGACACCCCGGAGCCGCTGAAGGACGCCTTCGCCGCCCTGCTGGAGAACCTCGGCGAGGTCGCCGGGGACGGCGTCCACCCGGGGCTGTTCACCGAGGTGTTCTGGGCGGCCCTGCACGGGCTGGCCACCCTGACCCGGGCAGGACGGCTGCCGCCGGGGGACGCCGAGCGCAGGGTGGAACTGCTGGTGGACCGGCTCGCCATGGCCTGACACACCGTTTACGGGGCGGGTGCCCGTCTGGGGTACGGGGCCCGAGGACCCCGGCTGCGTGCCCGCCGGGACGACCCGATACGCGCCCCAGGCGAAGGGCGCGGGACGACGACGCCGACATGGTCGGGCGGACCGGCGGATGGCCGGCGCGCCCGGCCGTTCGGCTACAGTGCGAGCTCTCCCCGCACCGCCCCGGTCGCGCGCAGGGCGGTGATCAGGGTACGCGCCTCGATGTTCACGTAGTTGCTGTGCAGCAGCAGGCCGCCGAGTTGTTCCTCGGTCACCCAGATGAACTCCTCCGGCACGTCGAGCGGGAAGTCGTCGTCGACCTCCACCAGCAGGTAGCGGTTGTCGGCATGGTGGAAGCGGCCGCCCTCCTCGGACTGCACCGAGTCGAACAGGACCCGGTCCCGCGGCGCGCCGAGGACCTGGTCCAGATAGTGCGGCCGGGCCTCGGCCGGCCGCGACTGCGCATGGCCCGGCTGGCACTGCACCGTCGGCGCGAGCTCCGCCACGTTCAGCACCCCGCCCTCCGACCTGGCGTGCGCCAGCAGATGGGGCACGCCCGCGACACGGCGCACCAGGAACGCGGCCAGCCCCTGCTCGGCAGGTGCGAGCAGCGGCTGGGACCAGTGGGTCACCTCACGGTTGGTGGCTCGGATGTCCGCGGCGAGCAGCGTGAAGTGATGTCCGGACTCGTGGGCGATCTCGTCGTCGGTACGCCGCCAGTGGGAGACCTCCGCCAACGGTATGGACCGCTGGACCAGTTCGCGTCGTGACTTCACCTCGGTGAGCCGGTTGAGGACCTCCTGCAGCGAGTGCACGGAGGGCCCGCCGCCGACGAACGAGGGAATCTGCGACAGCACCGTACGGGCGTCCATGTTCAGCACGTTGTCCTCGTGCAGCAGCCCGTACAGCTGCCCGAGGGTCAGCCACACGAAGTCCTCGTGCCCGGGTACCTCGCCGACCGCCTCCACGACCACGTTCCGGTTGCGCTTGCGCAGGAACCAGGCCCCCTGCTCCGACTGCAGCGAGTCGAACAGCACCCGGCTGTTCCGGCGCGGCGGCACGAAGTGCTCGAGGTAGCGGACCGCCGAACCTCCGTGCACCCCGGTGTAGTTGCTGCGGGTGGCCTGGACGGTCGGTGACAGCTGCACCGTCTCGAGATTGCCCGGCTCCATCTTGGCCTGCATCAGGCAGTGCAGGACCCCGTCGAACTCCTTGACCACGATGCCCAGGATGCCGATCTCGGGCTGGTTGATGATCGGCTGCGTCCAGCTGCTCTCCCGCCCGTTCCAGGACGTGCGCACGTGCAGCCCCTCGACCGAGAAGAACCGTCCGCTCTGGTGCACGAGGTTGCCGGTGCCGTCCTGGAAGTGCCATCCGGCGAGCTCGGAGAACGGGATGCGCCGTACGTCGTAGCGCTTGGCGCGGCGCTGGGCGGTGAACCAGCGGCGGAACTCGGCGTTGGGCGTGATGGCGCTGTCGTGTGTCTGCGCGGACAGGGTGAAGCGCAGGGCGAGGTCCGCGGTCGTCGTGGAGGGCATCGCTGAGGTCGCGGAAATCGTCATGGACGGGCTCCTTCGCGCGGGGTCGGGACCACGACCCTCCTGCACCCCGATCGCCTACGGCTGGAGAGAGCCTGGAGACATCGACGCGGACGGCGCCCGCAGCGCTCCAGCCGGTCTTGAGCTGCGCCGCCTACCGTCGTCGGCATGGACTTGCGCAGCCTGGAGATCAGCGAACTCGCCCTCCCGGACGTGTTCCTGGTCGCGCCCCGGGCCGTCGAGGACGACGTCGTGGTCCGCTACGAGGCGTTCCGCCAGGACTACCTCGAGGAAGCGATCGGACGGCCCTTCGCGATCCGCTACAGCGATCTGTCGGTCGCCCGGCGCCGGGTGCTGCGCGGCATCCACGGCACCACCGGCCCGGACAGCCGTGCCAGGCTGTTCGGCTGTGTGCGGGGTGCCGCCGTCCATGTCGTGGTGGACCTGCGCGTCGGGTCCCCGGACTACGGCCGGTACGAGACGGTCTGGCTCGACCACCGCAACGCGTCCGCGGTGTTCGTCCCGGAGGGCCTCGGCCACGCCTGGCTCGCTCTCGAGGACGACACGGTCGTCGCCTGCCACAGTTCCCGGCCGTACACGGAGGGCGCCGCCTACACGGTCAGCGCACTCGACCCGGCTCTCGCCCTGCCATGGGGGCTCACCAAGGCGCCGGTGATGACCGACGACGACCTGGCCGCGCCCACCGCGGAGGAGGCGCTCGCCAAAGGGCTCCTGCCGGCCTACGAGGACTGCCTCGCGCTGTACCGCCGTTCCGTACGCGCCACCGACTGAAATCACCGAGGTCCGGCTCCCCCCTGCCGGACCGGAGGCGCCGCGTGCCGTGAGGGACACGCGGCGCC
>NZ_JBSGDB010000189.1:0-15877 GCF_053602155.1 Streptomyces sp. NPDC004561 | reverse complement strand
GTGGTGTCCGGGATGCGGGCCAGCTCCAGGACGTCCCTCGCCCCAGCTGGACGGGCTCGGCGCACTCGCCTTCGGCCTCGCCCTGGTGGCCCTGGTCGCCGCCCTGACCCTGGGCCGGGACGGCTGGCTGCGCGCGCCGGTGGGCCTGCTCCTCGCGGCGGCGGTCCTCCTGGTCGCCGTGTTCGCGGCGGTGGAACGCCGGACCCGCACCCCGATGATCGACCTCGGCCTGCTGCGCCGCCCCCGTTTCCTGGCCTCCTCGGCGGGCGGCCTGTTCACCGGCCTCGCGGTGATCGGCATGTTCAGCTTCCTGCCGGCGCTGCTCCAGCAGACGCTGCGTCTGTCACCGCTGGCCACGGCCTGGCTGTTCCTGCTCTGGTCCGGACTGAGCTTCGCGGTCGCCCTCCAGGTCAAGCACCTGGCCGGACGGGTCCAGCCGCGCTCGCAGCTCGCCCTCGGCTTCGCCCTGCACACGATCGCCGTACTGACCATGCTCGGCGCCCTCGGCTCCGGCTCCTGGACCCGGCTGCTGCCCGGCCTGATCCTCGGCGGTGTGGGCAGCGGCCTGCTCAACGGGGCGCTCCCGCTCCTCGTCGTCGAGTCGGTCCCGCGCGAGCGCGCCGCCATGGGCTCCGGCGCCCAGCAGACCTTCCGCTACATCGGCTCCTGCGCCGGCGTCGCCCTCACCATCGCCCTCGCCACCTCCGCCGGCGGCCTGGCCCGGGGCGCGAACATCGCCCTGCTGGTGTCGGCGGTGCTGGCGGTCGTCGGAGCCGTGAGCGTGATGGCGCTGCGCGACCGGGGCTAGTGCCGTGCCGGGCGTCGCGAGCCGGTGAACCTTTCTGGTCGCAGCACTGGTCACCAGCAGAAGTCGGGCAGCTCCCGGGCCGCCGGGAACGGCGCGTCCGCCGGCAGACGCAGGATCTGCACGAAGGCGTGCTCGAACTGCGCGTAGGAGAACCCGTCGAGCCCGGGCGCCACGACCAGGACGTTGTCACCGCGCCGCCAGGCCCGGTACCGCCACTCGTGGTCCAGCTCGGGCCGCCGCTCGTGGGTCACGTCGTGATCCGGCGGCCCGAGCAGCGCGCCGAACGTCTCGGCCACCGCGTCGAGTTGGGCGCCGAACGTGCCGCCCGGCCCCTCGACGATCCCGTGCCAGCCGGGCAGCGTGCTCCAGCAGTCCTCCGCGATGGCCCCGTCCGGGTGCACGTAGTACTCGTACGCGAAGGGCATCGCGAAGCAGTCGTCGCCGTACACCAAGTGCCCTGCCGGACTGTGGCACTTCTCGTCGAACTCTCCCGCACAGTCCCCGGTGCACTCCCAGCCCGCCGCGGCCACCGCCCGCTCACCGGCCGCGTGATCGGCCCAGTCCACCTCCGCCATCTCCACGATCCGCGCGGCGAGTTCGGGGGTCACGGGGCAGACAGCGACGATCCAGGGCGGGTCGTCCTCGCCGTCATCGGTCCTGCCGACCGGCTCGTCGGACATGCGGGGCCCCCTCCTGCTGATCGTCGCGCCCAGAGTACCGAGGCGGGTTCCGGGGTGAGGGCGACGGGCTCAGCGGGGCCGCATCGACACCAGCCTTCCCCACACCACCATCCGGTACCGCGAGGTGAACTCGGGCGTGCAGGTGGTGAGGGTGATGTAGTAGCCCGGCTCGTCGTACCCGTACCCGGGCCGCACGAGGGAGCGCGGGACGGGCCGGACGACCCCCGAGTCCATGGCCGAGGTCTGCGGCAGGACCTTGTCGACGTCGTACGTGTACGTCGCCGTCCCCGTCTCCACCTCGATGTCGTCGCCCCGCCGCAGCCGAGGCAGGTACCGGAACGGCTCGCCGTGCGCGTTCCGGTGCCCGGCGAGCGCGAAGTTGCCCGCCTGGCCCGGCTGTTGCGTCCCCGGGTAGTGACCGACGTACCCCTTGTTGAGGACGTCCGCCTTGCTCACACCCTCGGCGACGGGGACACGGATCCCCAGCCGGGGGATGGTGAGGACGGCGTAGGCCCGGGAGCGCCGCACGACGGCCACCGCGGTGTACGACCGCCGCGGGGCGGGCGCCGTGGAGCCGGCCGGATCCGGTGCCGAGGTCGCACCGGCGCCTCCCGTACCGGAACCGGCGGCCGCCCGGGTGCCACCGCTCCCCCACTCCCGCTCCAGCGCCTCCACCTTCCGCTCGGCCCCGCGCCGCGCCTCCCGGTTGGTCCACCACAGCTGGTGCACGACGAGCAGCATGAGCAGCACCCCCACGGTGACGAGCACCTCGCCCCCGCCCCACACCACCCGTCTGCGCCGGGCACGCCTGCGCCGGTCGCCGTGCCCCACGACCCGCACGCCCGCCACACCCCGCATCCGCGCACCACCTCCACCGGAGCCGCCCGCACGATAGGCGCACCACCGCCAACTGGCCATAGCTGCAAGGGAACCGGCGCCCGCGAACCGCTTCCACAACGGATTCCGGGGTGATCGTGACGGCCGGCAGGTTCCCTTCACCGACCGACGGCTCGACCGGCCCGGTGCCATGCCCGAACACGGCCAGGACGGGCGCAGACGACCTCCGCCCCCGCGCACTCGGACCCCCACCATTCCGAAAATCCCTCTCGGTCCCCTTCACGGAGAGTCGGCGCAGACACCCCAGGTGAACGGAGTGACGGCCGAGGCGGGCCCGCCGGAGCCGGAGGTGCCGACCGGAAGCCGCACCCTTGCCTCCCTCTGTCACCGCTCGGCAGTACGGTGTCCACCATGCGCCCCGACACGCCTGCCGAGAACGTCGACCACACCGCCGAAGCGGCACGCCTGGAGCGGACCGCCGGGCTGTACCCCGAGGACTCCGAGGCCCTGCTCCTGAGGGCAGCGGCCCACCTGGAACTGTCCGGCGACCGCCCCGCGGCCACCGCGCTCTACGACCGCCTGCTGTCGTCCGCCGAGGGGCTGGACGACCCCGCTCTGGTCCGCGCCCTGAAGGCGTCGAACCTGTGGGAGTACGACCACGAGGCGGAGGCCAGGGCGATCATCGACGGCCTGCGCACCACGGCCCCCCGCGATCCGGCCCCCTGGGTGATCATCGCCGAGGCCCTGGAGGCCCACGACGAGCTGGAGGCGGCGGAGGAGACGTTCACGGAGGCGGTGAGCCTGCTGCTGGACTCCGCGGAGCCCTCGCCCGCCACCCACCCCCTCCTCTACGGCCGCCACCGCGTCCGCCGTATGCGGGGCCTCGCCCACGACGACTGGGACACCCTCGCCGACACCCTCCACACCGCCCCGGTCTCCCTGGACGAGCTCCACGACCCCAAGCGCGTCTGGTCCCTCGGCTCCGACAACCCGGCCGAGCTCCAGGCCGAGATCTCCCGCCTGCGAGCCGAACTCGGCGCCTACCGGGAGGCCCTCTCCCGCCCCTTCCCGGTGGCGATCCTCCACTGGCCGGCCCCGGAACTGTCGGAACTCCTGTCGGCCTACCCGACCCTCACCGTGGAGTACCCGTCCCACGAGTCCCACCTGTCGACCATAGAGTCCTCCCTCCGCGAACTCTCCTCCTCCGGCACGGGCAACCTCGGCATCGTCACCGGCACGGTCCCCTCCTACGAGGCCTTCGCAGCGTCCGAGGGCTCCTCCCCGTCCGACGCGACCCTGCTCCCGCAGTACGCGACGACGCTGGCGGCCCGGGGACGGGCGGTGGCTTGGCCTCCGCAGCGGGGGTCGGAGTGCTGGTGCGGGTCGACAGAGGGGTACGAGGCCTGCCACGGCGCATAAGGACGAAACCGGCCGATGCGGGAGGAAGCGGACGCGCGATTGAGGCAGGCGGTGGGAGCATCTCGACGCCGAGAAGCGGTGGGCCCGGCCCGTTCCTCTACTGCAGGACGCACCGCTGCGTCCGATCCGGCGCCCGCGTGGGCCGGCAGAATCGAACCGCAGCTTCGCTCCGGGGGCCTTTCCTTCCGGACGGAAGCGCACCGTTCAACCTGCGCCGGCAGAATGCTGGCGTGTCACACGCCTTGCCTTCCTCCGCCGCCGTCTCCGCTCGCATGAGCCGACAGGGATCACGCGACACGGCCCCCGAGGTTGCGGTCCGCCGACTCCTTCACGCTGCGGGGCTGCGCTATCGCGTGAACCTGCCGGTACCGGGCATGCCTCGACGCACGATCGACATCGTCTTCACCAAGGCCAAGGTCGCGATCTTCATGGACGGCTGCTTCTGGCACGGCTGCCCCGAGCACGCGACGCATCCGAAGGCCAACGCTGCGTGGTGGCGAGCCAAGCTGGACAAGAACATGGCGCGCGACCTGGAAACGACGGAGCATCTGTCGGCCGCAGGCTGGACGGTGTTGCGATTCTGGGAGCACGAATCCCCGGACGACGTGGCGCGTCGGATCGCCCAGTCGGTGACGCCCGGACGGTCACACCTCGAAGGTCGGGCGGGTGCTGCGCCAGGCATCAATCAGGACACTGTCCTTGGTAGGGACAACGATCTGACGGAATAATGTGTAGGCCTTGTAAAGGCTACTCTGTGCCGTGGCCCGGTATCAGAGCTTCCCGGCGTATCGGTCCGGGCACTTGACGAGCGGGAGCGGGGGGCGGTCGGATCCATGACCGACGAGTTCGATGGCATGTATGACACCTTCAAGGCACTCTTGGACACCTTTCCCCCGTCCGAAGCGGTCAAGCGGCTGGAGATGCTGGGCGTCAGCCCGGAGATCGTCAAGGAGATCCGGGAACGTCATGAGCAGCAGACGATACGCATCAAGGAACTCGAAGAGCCTCACGCCGTCGTCCTTGGAAACCGCGACACGTGGTACACGGGCCCCCAGGACAAGGACAAGTGTTGGCCGGCGATTGTCGGGCTGCTGCGCAAGGACGGCTGGCCCGATGAACCCGCCATCAGGAATCTCGACGACTCCTCGACGCGCGTCGTCTCGCTGCTGAACCACCCGAAGGAGAAGTCCTTCTCCACTCGGGGTCTGGTCGTGGGCTATGTGCAGTCCGGGAAGACGACGAACTTCACGTCCGTCATGGCCAAGGCGGCCGACCGTGGCTACAAGCTCTTCATCGTGCTGGCCGGCATCCACAACGGCCTTCGACGCCAGACCCAGGCCCGCCTGGTCCAGCAACTCGTGGAACCCAACCCCACCATGTGGTCACAACTGACCGGCCTGGACAAGGACTTCACTCCGCAGGAGAATCCGGCCTCCTACTTCGGGAAGAGCAACAAGACGCACGTGCTGTGCGTGGTCAAGAAGAACGCCACGGTGCTGCGCAAGCTGGCGCGGTGGCTGGAGAAGGCAGCGGACTACTTGCAGGACTGCCCGGCGTTGATCATCGACGACGAGGCCGACCAGGCAACGGTTGCGACGAAATCCATCAACCCGCTGATTCTCAACATCATGAGCAGTCTCCCGCGGTCCGCCTACGTGGGCTACACGGCGTCCCCCTTCGCGAACCTGCTCATCGATCCGAGTGCGGAGGATCTGTATCCCCGCGATTTCGTCGTGAACCTTCCGAAGCCCGATGGACATTTCGGGACGGAGGTCCTATTCGGCCGCTATGCGCTCGACGGCGAGGACCCCGAACTGGTCGACGACGGATACGACATGATCCGTTCCGTGCCCGACGACGACGTGGCGTGCGTCCGTCCGGTGAGCAAGGCCGACGTCGAGGGCTTCGAGCCTGTCATCACCGACACGCTCCGCAGAGCCGTCGAGTATTTCTGGCTGGCCACGGCGGCTCGTCGTGTACACCGCAGGGGAAACCCGCACAGCACGATGCTGATTCACACCAGTGTCAACACATCTGTGCACAACAGCTTCAAGCGACCGTTGGAACGCTTGCTGGAGGGTGCCGCTCAGTCGCTCGCCGACCAGGGCTTCCTCTCCCGGTTGCGTGACCTCTGGGACGAGGAGACCGCGCGTGTGCCTGCCGAGGAGTTCGGCGAGAAGAAGGTCGCCTTCGACGACTTGAGGGCCGAACTGTCCGGCGTGCTTCAAAGTTGCCGCATCATCATGGACAACTCCAGCAGCGAGGATCGACTCGACTACGAGAACGGCCCCGTAGTGGCCATCGCAGTCGGAGGCAACACGCTTTCCCGCGGACTCACCCTCGAAGGGCTGTCGGTAAGCTACTTCGTCCGCGCCGTCTCTGCCTACGACACCCTGCTGCAGATGGGGCGCTGGTTCGGCTTCAGGAACGGCTACGCGGATCTGCCTAGGATCTGGATGACCGACGAGTTGGCCGAGTGGTTCCGGCACCTGGCCACCGTCGAGACGGAAATGCGTCGAGACATCGACAAGTACATGACCGAAGCCGAGACCCCCCTCACCTTTGCCGTACGTCTACGCACACACCCGGCACTCCGTGTCACTGCGGCGGCCAAGATGCGCGATGCCGTCGTAGCAGCCTCTGCCTACGGTGGCACGCGAGTCCAGACACACTACTTCCGCACCGACGCGGACTGGCTTCGCGGGAACATCGACGCGGCACGCAACCTGGTGGCCACCTCTCTCTCGAATGCCGTCCGCACCGAGGACCGGTCGACGGAAGGGCGCTACGTCTTCCGTGGCGTACCCCATGATGCCGTCACCGACTTTCTGGGTTGCTACAAGTTCCACGACAAATCACCCGAGAACGACGCAGACCTGATCATCGGCTACATCCAGAAGCGGATCCGAGCGGCCGGCTCTCTCCGCCGATGGAATGTGGCGATCGTCGGCAACCCCAGCGGTGACCCCTTCAACTTCGGCCGCGGTATCACTGTTGGCCTCAGCACTCGTGCCCGTCTCGTCGTACCCCATCCCGATCCGCATTTCGCCGACATCAAGACCCTGATGAGCCGCCGTGATGCCGCTGTGGACCTGGACGGCGACGCGGCGAAGCTGAACGAGAAGGGCATCATGGACAAGCGCCGTGAGCTCCTCCCCGACACTGGGCTGCTGGTTCTCTATCCGATCGACAGGATGTCCGCGCCCAGCCCGTCGAAGCAGCGCCGCGCCCCGCTGAACGCCGAAGAAGACGTCATCGGCGTTGGCCTCGTCTTCCCCGAGCCCCGGCATGAGGACAGCACGGTGGAGAAGTACATCTCTGCCGATCTCTCGGGTGTGCGCATCGAGGACGAGGACTACAGTCTGCTCGTCGAGGGCGAAGACGCGTGAACCACGAGGCCTTCCGCGCCTTGGTCGAAAGGCACTGGGTGGCGCTCGAAGCCGAGCAGACCACAGATGAGCATCGCCTGCGCGTGTCACAGCTTCCGGTGGTGACGGCCCAGGGGGCCCTGGCCGCGGGCGTCGACCATGAGGGCTGTCGCCACGTGCTGGTGCCGGTGCAGACCCACCGGAAGATACGGACCAACCTCGACGGCCCCGTACTCCGACTGCGCAAACGGCCGTTGGAGGACGACGAGACCTACCAGACGTACGCCGATCTCGCCTGCCTGCGTACTGATCTCAACGACCTGTTCACGGACCTGTGCGTTGATGTGTTGGATGCGGTCGCTACGCTCCCCGAGAATCCGGTCAAGGCCCTCTACGGAGTCCTTGACCGCTGGAAGGCTCTCTTCCAGTCACAGAATGCTCCGCTCAGGCCCGAACAGATCGCCGGCCTGTTCGGCGAACTGCTGGTGTTGAGCCGTCTCCTTGCGCGCGACTCCAGTGCTCACCGGACTTGGCGAGGACCTGAAGGGCACCCGCACGACTTCGCGGCCGAGAAGACGGCTGTGGAGGTCAAGGCAAGTGGCGTGGCCGGAAGTCGAAAGCCCCGGATACACGGGCTCGACCAACTCGATGCTCCCACGGGTGGAACGCTCTGTCTGGTCTGGTTCCGGTTGGGCGTGCCCGGCGCGAGTGATGCCGGACTCGGGTTCTTGGAGCTGCTGGAGCAGACGCTTCATTCATGCGACGACGAGAGTGCTCTCCTAGAGATGCTCGCTGCAACTGGCTATCGCCCCGTCGACGCAGACAAGTACCGAAACATCCGCTTTGTGGTCGTCGAAGAGCGGTGGTACAGGGTAGGGCCCGGCTTTCCGCGGCTGACGACACAGACGCTTCTCGACGCAGGCGTGCAGGTATCCGTTCTGGATGTCGAGTACACGATCGACCTGTCCCCCGACATACCGGCGCTCATGACCGCCGATGAAGCAGTTCAAGTACTCGATGCTCTGATCCGGGAGTCCGTGTGACCGGGCCCAAGTGGTTCTCCCAGCCCTATCCCCCTGAAGGTGCCAGCGCCGCCGAAGGCATCCGCAACCAGTTGGGTCGTCCGGAACTGGACCAGCTCACCGTCCTTGTGCGCGAGTCCGCTCAGAACAGCTGGGATGCCCGCCTTCCCAAGTCCGACGTTCCGGTCGACTACCGCATCGACATCTGGACAGTCGGTCCCGCCCACACCGGCGCGTGGCGGGAACTGCTGCTTGCCGGCGCTCCCAGCGGCAACAATTTTCCGCTCCGGGAAACGCTCAAGCACGGCTCGATCCGGGTATTGGCGGTGTCCGATCGCGGCACTCGCGGGCTCGGGGGACCGACCCGTGCAGACGATGCCGTGGGTCCCGAGCGCGACTTCGTCTCGTTCATCCGCAATATCGGGGAGCCACGGGACACGGCGCTGGGTGGCGGCACCTACGGCTTCGGCAAAGGCATTTTCTACATGCTCTCCAAGCCTGGAACAGTGCTGGTCCACACCCGCTGCCGCACACCGCAGGGAGGGTACGAGACCCGTCTCATCGGTTGCACCTTGTGGAACAGCTATGTGGCTCTGGAAAACCAGGGCCGGCGTCGCTACACGGGTAGGCACTGGTGGGGCGACACTTCGGGCAGCGTCGTGGAGCCACTTCTCGGCGTGGCGGCCGAGACCACCGCTCAACACCTCGGCCTCAGGGCCTTCGGCGCACACGAGACCGGTACGACCGTCGTTGTCATTGATCCCAACCTTGACGAACTCGAAAGTCCGGAAGCAGCAGCGGACTATCTCGGTGAAACCATCGCCTGGCATCTTTGGCCCAAGATGATCAGTGCCACCGGTAGAACTCCGGCCATGCGTTTCTCGGTCACCCGTGACGGTGTCCCGCATCCGGTGCCCGATCCTCGGAGCACGCGCCCGCTGAACATGTTCGTCGCCGCGTACGAAGAGATGGCGGGTTCGAACGGCACCGACCTCCAATGCCTCAAGCCCAAACGTCACTTGGGTCGGCTGGGCCTGGTGAAGCGCATCATGCCGCCACTCGCCCCCACCAGGGCCTCGGGCATGCTGGACATCGAAGACCTCATCCATCATGTCTGCCTGATGCGTCCGGCCGAGCTGGTAGTCACCTACCATCCGGGGCCGAAGCCGCCCAGCGCGAATCAGGGCTACGCCGGTGTCTTCCGTGCGGACGAGGCAATGGACGACATCTACGCGAAGGCGGAACCACCCACGCACGACGCCTGGAACCCGCATTCCCTCGAAAGGCCGGAAAGCACCTTCGTGCAGACGACTTTCCGGCGCATCAACGAAGCTCTGGAAGGACTGCTGGCCCTCCGGGGTGTGACACGTCCGGGTGCGAGCAACGTGGCACTGGGCGCTGCCAGTTCGATGTTCTCGGGCCTGGTGGGCGGTGCGTGGGGAATCGGTGGAGCCACGGCCTACTCCAAGCCCGGCAGCACCTCAACGCGCGGCACCAAGTCGGACGCCGATGTGGAACCTCGGACTACAGGCCGTCCGGTACGGACACCCTCGGCGGTCGATTCGGGTATGAGCAACGGCGTCGGTCCCCACGACACGAGTGAGCAATCGCTCTCCGGGGGCTCGGAATCCTCCGGTGGCGGCGCCGTGCCGCGCCGACCGCGTGTGCAGTACATCGGCGATCCGTACTACGACGACCGCGGGAACAGCGCAGTGCTGATTCAGGAGTTCCGACTTCCCGTACCGGGACCCCAGCGCGTACGCATCGACCTTGCGGTCACTCTTCCGGGGACCGGTGGACGCGAGACGGATCCACCCATCGGTGCCAGCATGCCCGAGTTGGTCGGTTGGGAGGATGACGGAGGCCGCTTGTACACCTCCGATCCGCAGGTGCTCGAAGGCAGCGACTCCATTTGGCGCGCCGTCGTACGGCCGGCGCCGGACACGATGACCGAAATCGGTATCAAGGTCGAGGCGGTGAGGAACCCGTGACTCGACGCGTCCTTCCTTACCGTGTCCCGTCGGAGGACGTTGTCGTTGCCGAGGCATGGCGACTCATGGTCGAGGACGGCGAGGTGGCCCTGCCGGAGGCACTTCCGGACTGGGACTACCACATGGATCTTCGTGTGCGGAGAACCGTCCGCATCGATCTGGACCTCGCTCGCCGGCAATCGGGCCTGCCGGACGACGCCTCTCTCCTGCTCTCCGCCGTGTGGACTGCCACCGGCTCGAACCTGAGCGGTCCGTCGCAGCACATGCGCTTGACCGGAGCCGGCATCATCACCGCGGAGTTCGATGTGCTTCTGCGTGGTACGGATCTCGGCGGGCTACTTCTACTGGACACCGCTCTTGTACTGGCCGAGCGGCGGAGCGACGCCCGCCCTTCGTCACCACGGCGTGCAGGGTCAGTGCTTTGGAGCGACCGCGCAGAGCTGCGACTCCAGGGAGACGCACCGCAATTCCCGATGGCCGTCATCGACTTCGCCCGTACGTCGTTTCCGGACGACGCAGCATGGCACCTGCAGATCAGCGGCGGCATGGATCACGCCACGATGGGGGCCCTGCTCCTGCTGGTGAACGAGCGAAACACGGTCACGGCAACAGCGTTCGAGAATGCGGCCAGGCCCCGCCCCGTCGACCGCATCGTCCTCTCCGCCGTCTACGCGGATGCGGCCAGGATCATGATCGAGCACGCCCTCGCTGATGACGACTTCGCCGAGGACGCCGACTTCCCGGACGGTTCACTGGGTGCCACGCTGCTCAGCCTGTTCGATCAGCTCTTTCCCGGACAGTCGATCACTGACGTACGCCTGCGTCAACGGCAGTCGCCCGCCTTGTTCGCGTCAGACATGCAAGCTGCCGTACGAATCTTCGAGGTGTCGTGATGAGCTTCCTCTACCCTCGACTCCTCGCCGAGCAGGCGAGACCTCTCTTCGACGAGTACAGGCAGTTGACTGTTGCGGAATTGTCCGCTCGAGTGGCGGCCACCCACGACTCGGCGGTCTACGTGGCCACCGGCGGTGACCGCGTCTCTCCCAATCAACTTCTTGAACTGCGGGCAAGCGTTCTCGACCTGGCGAAGCAGGCAGGCTTCCCCGACGACTCCGACCGGACGCGCAACGCGGAGTTCGACCTGCAATTGGCTGCACTGCTCCACGCCGAGATGGGCATGGTGCCCGCTGAAGCCGCCTCCCGGGACGTTTGGGCCTTCCTGGCATTGGCCCTGCTCCCGGACGTTGCCTTCTGGCGCTACCCCCAGCCGCCAAAGGACCGCGTTCTCGGCACAGACCTCACGCGGCACGTGTTCGGCCGGCTTTGGTGGCGCGCCCAACTCGTGCGCTCGTCCGACGATCCGGAGCCGTACGCTGCCCTCAAGATTCTCGGTGAGGCCGCATTCGACCAGATCTACGCCCGACGCGCCGCGCTCGGCGGAAGCCCGCACCTGGTCCGCGCAATCCTGCGTGTCTGGAAGGACTTGGATCTCAGAGGTCTGAACGAACGCGACACGCTCCGCGATTTCCTCAAGCGACTGCTTCGGCTCGCCCCATTCGTACTCTTTGATGGAATCGAGGAGTGGGCACTCGATGACGAGTTGCGCGCCGTCGCCCACGAGTCCGTCGAAGCACAGCGTCTCAACCAAGGAACGGTTGTGGACGCCCGCGAGGAGCGCCCGCTGAACCATGTCCACGAGACCTCCCATTCGGTGGTCCCGGTACAGCGTAACCAGCCGAACCTCGAATACCTCCCCACAACACGAGCCGGCACTCGGCGGTTCAGCTCCTTGGAGATGTGCGCCGGCGCGGGCGCACAGGCACTTGGCCTCGAACGTGCCGGGTTCAACCCGGTAATGCTCATAGAGACCAAGGCAGACGCCTGTTTCACCATGGAGCTGAACCGCCCTCAATGGGACATCATCTGCATGGATGTCCTTCAATTCCATCCCGGCATGCGTCCTGACATCATCGGAGTCGATCTCGTCAGCGGTGGCCTGCCGCGTGTCAAGTCGTCTGCGACTGCCGGTCGGGCCGAAGACACCGAGGAACGTCGAGTGCTGCGCGCAGCGATCTCGTTGGCTTGTGAGATCAAGCCGAAGGCTGTGCTCTTCGAGAACGTTCCCGACCTTGTCGACGATCCCGAATTCGAAACGGATCGCGTCTGGATCGAACATGAACTGCTCAAGGTGGGTCTACGCTCAACCTGGAAGGTACTCAACGCTGCCGATTTCAGCGTCCCACAGAACCGGAAGAGCGGCTTCCTCATCGCTCTTCAGGCGCCCTACTTCGAGCGTTTCACCTGGCCCACGCCGAGTGGAGCGCCGGCGCCGACCGTCGGTCAGGTACTCGGCCCGTCCATGTCTGCCAACGGTTGGCCGGGAGCGGCGGAGTGGATCAGCAGGGCGGACCGCATCGCCCCTGCGCTGATCGGAGGTTCGGACCGGCGAGGTGGCGCCGACCTGGGCCCCACTGGCAGCAAGAAGGCGTGGGCCACATTGGGTGTAAACGGCAACAGCCTCGGTGACGAACCGCCTGGGCCGGACTTCCCGGTCGACGAAGAGCCCAAGCTCACAGTGGAACAAGCCGCGATGATCCAGTCCTTCCCTTCCGACTGGAAGCTCAAGGGTGGCAAGACGTCCCGGTATCGTCAGGTGGGGCACGCGATGCCGCCGCCCCTGGCAACCGCTGTAGGTCTCGCCATCGCCGCCGCACTCCGAGGCTAAGATCGCCCCATGGTCACACCCCGTCCCGCTGCTCTCGATCCCATCACAGTCGTCGATCTTTTCAGCGGCTGCGGCGGCTTCACTCAGGGATTCCACGAGTTTCGGCCCGCAGCAGGGGAAGCGGACAGGCCCGTCTTCCACAGCATCGCGGCCGTCGAGCACAATGTCGCCGCAGCTGCCACGTACGCCGTGAACTTCGGAATGCTCCGGCGCGAGCAGCGGATCCCCGCTGCTCGCGTCCACGTGGGCGACATCGAGGAGTGGCAACCGACGCCGGAAGCTCTCCACGCCGACGTGATTGTCGGAGGTCCGCCATGCCAAGGATTCTCAGCGTTGAACCGCAACAAAAGGGGCAGTGAGCGCAATCGTCTCTGGGAAGACTACGTCAGAATCGTTGCCGAGGTCCGCCCCAAGGTATTCGTCATCGAGAACGTCGACCGCTTCCTGAAGTCTGACGAGTTTCGCAATCTACTCAACGAGGTCGAGGCGGGCGGCAAACTTTCCGAGTACCGCCTGGTGGATCCACCCGGCCACACCCCGTCCGACACCGACGAAACGAAAATCAAGCGCTACCTGCTCAACTCGGCCGATTACGGAGCAGCCCAAGCACGTCGTCGCGCCGTTGTCATCGGCGTTCGCCGCGATCTCGAAAACGGTCGAACGCTGGCGTATCCCGTTAGAACACACCATCGACGACCAAGGCGTCTGCACATCACCTCCGCCCAGCCGCTTGACGGGTTGGGCGCAGGGATGTCGTACTGGCAGCCCGTGGACGACATTTTTACCGAATCAGCGGCGCGCCCGCTACGGGGAACCGAACTCCCGGACGGGAAAGAGTTCATTCCCGAAGTAAATTGCGTACAGCCCGGTATCTTCACCACATCCGATCTGCACTTCGGTCGAAACCCGGAGGCCCTCTCCAGAGCACGTTATCGCGCCATCCCCGCGGGCGGGAACAGGAAGGACCTCCGCGACAAGTGGTACACCGTCGATGAGTTCAACGAGATCCACGTCTTCGACACACCAAATCCCCCAGGCGTGAGAACACCCGTCGGATACCTTTCGACGACGAGCTGGGACAACCACAACACCGGCACCGGTGACGTCATGGGCCGACTCCGGTACGGAGAGCCTTCGGTCACCATTCGCACAGAGTTCTTCAAGCCGGAGAAGGGCCGCTACCTGCACCCGGAACTGGCCCGGCCCATCACGCACTACGAAGCCGCCAGAATTCAAGGGTTCCCACTAGGCTTCCGCTGGTGCGGCTCAAAGACCGAGATCGCCACGCAAATTGGAAATGCAGTCCCGATTCCTCTCGGCAAGGCGATTGCCGCGTCAATATACAGCTATCTTCACGCTTAAATCTCGCCCTCTTTGCGCGACAGCCATGAGCTTTATCGGCCAGCACCTGTCGCTCTGCTACTGCCTCGGAATGGATTTGAGGCAGTAGCAGATTTCGTGGGGCCATCAAACGTGCCCAGTGACGCAGAGCGGGAGTACTCCTTCGCCAAGCCGAATCGGGGCAGCATCAGGTTGCTTGCCGGGCTCGGTGTGGAGGGGGATGTGCATGCCGGGGTGACCGTGAAGCATCGGTTTCGGGTGAGGCAGGATCCGGCGCAGCCGAATCTGCACAGGTGCACCTCATGCATGAGGAACTGTTCGCGGAGGTCGCGGAGGCCAGGTTCCGCGTCGAGGTCGGGGAGTTGGGCGAGAACATCTCCACCCGGGGGATCGATCTGCTCGGTCCCGGGTCACGCTTCCGAGGGGCCTCATCGGACGCTCAAGCGGGTCTGACCGGTTCGGCCGCGTCGTGCGGCCACGGTGGCCGGGCGCCGTTCTGGGCAGGTGCCGCGCGGCGCCCGGTGTGGCGTACGGCTACGGCGTCGGGGCCAGGTCTGCTCGGCCGAACAGGAGGGCGTAGCCGGAGGGCAGTTGGCGGAGGACGCGGGTCGTCAGGGGCTCGCCCAGCTGTGCGGACAGGACGGTGAGCACGGAGCCGACGTGCCAGCGGGCCGTCGCCGGGGTCGAGCCGTTGATACGGGTGGCCACCGACTCCACGAACTCCGGTGCCGTCAGGGGGTGGGTCGCTGGGATCCGGGATGCGATCACCCAGCCCGCCTCACGCGGGAGTGCCTGCGCCAGGGCCACCCGCTCGTCGCCGGTCACTTGGGCGCCGAACTCCGACAGGACGGTACGGGTGACTCGTTCCGCCTCCGCCCTCGTCGGGTACTGGCCCGCCTCGCGCACGGCCTCCGTCAGGTTCTCCCAGCGCGCCGAGTCGTTGTCGCGGACCCGCTGCGGCGGTACGGGAATGGTGGATCTCGTCTCCGGCTGCGGCATCGTCACAGGCATAGTGCTGACTCCTTCTCCGGGACACTTCGTGGCACCGGGCATCCAGTACCCCACAATGCGGCCGGCATGGCGGGATGGGCGGCCAAGAGGTGCACAAGCGGGGATCGCGAGCGGCAGTGTTGCCGACGGGACTTGTGGGACGGTCAGACGGAGACGACGGCGAGGTCCTCATCGGTCCCGCCTGAAACTTGACAAGCCTGGACTCAGGTCGATCACGGTCACGGCCTGCGCGTTAGCCTCAGGACAGACAAGGGGGTATCCCCCGGTTCAGGACATACGGGATAGATGGAGGCACTCATGGCCAGGGTTCCCAGCGCGGTCGTCGCCGCGAGCGGACTCGTCGGTGGTTACGGCGTCGCCCGCTGGACGAAGAAGCGGCAGCTCGGTGGGGCCGTCCTGGCCGTCGCGGGTGCCGCCGCCGCGCAGCAGTGGCGCAAGCAGGCGGGCAGTAAGGCCGCGGGCGCGCTGACCGCCGCGTACGTCGCCGCGTTCGCCGGGTCCCACCCGCTGGCGAAGAAGGTCGGCGCCTGGCCGTCGGTCCTCGGCGTCGCCGGTGCGGTGGCCGTGGCCTCGTGGGCGGTGGCCGACCGCCGTCACGCGTAGGACCACGCGACTCCCGAGAAGGACTGCGGCCCCTCGGCGCCCCACACATAGGGCTTGCCGAGCTGGGCGGTG
>NZ_JBSGDB010000188.1:0-16030 GCF_053602155.1 Streptomyces sp. NPDC004561 | reverse complement strand
CCGGACGCGTCCGGCACGGGCCGCCGGGTCGTGTACTCCCTCGGCGGCAAGCGCGTGTGGCTGGTCGACGCGTCCGGCAAGGAGTCCCGCACGTTCACGGTGTGGCCGGGCACGGTGAGCCCGCAGCCCGGCCGCTACTCGGTCACCCTGCGCACCCAGTCCCTGAAGGGCTCGGACGGCGTCCAGATCGAGCACGTCATGTACTTCACCAAGGTCGACGGCGTGAACGTAGCCTTCTCCAACGCCCTCGACGGCGCCTCGCCGCCCCCGGCGAACGGCCAGAAGCTGGGCGGCATACGCATGCACAAGGAGGACGGGGCCGCGCTGTGGGCCTTCGGTGACACGAACACGCAGGTGACGGTCGTCAGATAGCGTCGTCGCGGCGGGCGGGCAGCTGGTTGACGATCAACGCCACCCCGCTGAGCAGGAACACCCGGGTCGCCGCGTCCAGCCCGTTCCACGTCTTCGACTGCCACATCGCGAACCACTCACCGCCGATCGCGATGAACCCGGCGCCGAACAGCAGCAGGAGCATCAGCAGACCGTAGGTGGACCAGCGCCGCGCGGGCTCGTCCTTCCGCCGCGCCCAGAGCGACGCCCCCCAGATCAGCACGAGGGCCGCCGCCGTCTCCCACACGATGATCGCCACGTAGGCGGTGTCCTGAAGGCCGGTGGCGGTGATGGCCCGCCCCATCAGGTCGTGGTCCTGGAACGTCGTGTCCATCGCCAGCACATGCCGCACGAACTGCTGGTTGGTCCCGAAGTCGGTGATGTTCCCGAGGGCGACCAGGGCGATGTAGAGGGCGAGTATCCCGGTGAGCACACCGGCGGCAAGCCTGAGGCTCGAGTTGCGCGTGGGGGTGGTGGTCATGGCTGGATTCTCTCCCGCGGCAAGGCGGGTTGACGCGTTCTCATTGCGCCAGAATGAAGGTGCGGGCGGTGGGGGAGGACGTACGCATGACGCGGGGACGGCCGTCGATGCAGGAGCTGATCGGACGGCGCAGACGGGCGGGCTTCGTCGGCCGCGGTGGCGAACGCGCCGCGTTCCGGGCCAACTTGGACATGCCGCCCGAGGACGAACGGCACCGCTTCCTCTTCCACGTGCACGGCAACTCCGGTGTCGGAAAAACGTTCCTGCTCAGGGAGCTGGAGCAGATCGCGCGCGAGCGCGGCGCGCTGACGGCGTACATGGACGAGGGCGTGGGGAGCGTGCCGGAGGCGATGGCGGCCATCGGCCACCAGCTCGCCCGGCAGGGCCACCGGTTGAAGAGGCTGGAGGAGGCGCTCGTCGCCCACCGGGAGCGGCGCCACGAGGCGGAGGCCGAGGCGGCGGCCCTGGAGCCCGCCCCGGAGGGCCCCTCCCCGCTCACCACGACGGCCGTGCGGCTGGGCATGGCGGGCGTCGGCGCGCTCGTCCCCGGCGCCGGAGCCTTCGTCGGCGCGGTGGACGCCGGTCAACTGGCGGACGGAGCCGCCCGGTTGAGGTCACGGCTGAGCGCCCGCTTCCGCAACCAGGAGGACGTGCAGCTGGTGCTGTCCCCCGAACGGGTCCTGACCCCGAAGCTCCTGGACGAACTGGCCGACGTCACGGCGTCGGCCCCCTGGCTGGTCCTGCTCTTCGACACCTACGAGCGCACCGGCCCGTTCCTCGACGGCTGGCTGCACCAGCTGATGACCACCGACCGGTACGGCGCCCTGCCCGCCAACGTCCTCGTCGTCACCGCCGGCCAGCATCCCTTCGACACCGCCCGCTGGGGCGGCTTCGCCGACTTCATGACCGACGTGCCGCTCGGACCGTTCACGGAGGCGGAGGCACGGGGCCTGCTGGCGGACCGCGGGGTGACGGCCGAACCGGTGGTCGCGGAGGTGCTGCGGCTCACCGGCGGCCTGCCGGTCCTCGTCTCCACCCTCGCCGAGTCCCGCCCCGGCGACCCCGACGACGTGGGCGACCCGAGCGCCACGGCGGTGGAACGCTTCCTGAGGTGGGAACCGGATCCGCTCCGGCGGTCCGTGGCCCTGGCCTGCGCCCTGCCGCGACGCCTGGACGCCGATGTGTTCCGGGCGGTCGTGGACTGCCCGGGGGACGAGGCCGACGCCCTGTACGACTGGCTGCGCGGCATGCCGTTCGTCAGCGAGCGCGGCGAGCGGGTGCAGTACCACGACGTCGTACGGGCGCCGATGCTGCGCCTGCAGCGCGGGCGCTCGCCCCGGGGCTGGACGGAACGGCACGAGCGGCTGGCGGAGACGTTCGAGGGATGGCGGGAGGAGCGGGGGGCGGGGCTCGACGACCCCTGGACGGACGAGAGATGGCGGGAGGTGCGGCTGGCGGAGGCGTATCACCGGCTGTGCGCCGGGACGGAGACCGCGCTGCCGACCGTGCTCGGGTCCGTGGTGCAGGCGTGCGGCCGCGGCGGGGAGGAGGCCCGCCGCTGGGCCCGGACGCTCGGGGAGGCGGGGGAGGACAGCCGCTCGGAGGCGCTGGTCCGCTGGGGCGAAGACCTGTCGCACGCCCTCCAGGCCCTGGACACCGCCGACGCGCTCGGCCTCCTGCTCGACCGGGCCGCGCTGGACACCGCCGCCCGGGCGCTCGCCCACTCGATCCGCGGCAACGTCTTCCGGGCCGCGGACGGCCACGAGCGCGCGGTCGCGGAGTACGACCGGGCCCTCGCCCTCGACGCCGGTCTGACCGGCGCCTACTACGGCCGCAGCGTCGCCCGTGCCGAACTGGGCGACTACGAGGCCGCCGTCGCGGACCTGGACCGGGCCCACGAACTGGCGCCCGCCGACGCCGCCACACTGGCCCGCCGGGGCGACTACCACCGCATACGCAGGCGCCACGACCTCGCGCTGCGGGACCTGGACCGGGCGATCGAACTCGACCCGACGCTGTACGCGGCATGGGCCGCCCGGGGCGTCACCCACAAGGCGCTCGGCCGGCTCGACCTCGCGCTCGCGGATCTGGACCGGTCGCTGGAGATCGCCCCGGAGTTCGTCTGGGCCCTGGTCCGCCGGGCCCGGGTACGGCGGTCGCGCCGCGAGCGCGAGCGGCAACTGGCCGACCTCGACCGCGCCGTGCGGCTCACCCCCGACTCCCCGTGGGTGCTGTGCGAGCGGGGCGACGCGCTCAGCGCGGACGGCCGGGAGGAGCAGGCGCTGGCCGACTACCGGCGGGCCGTCGAGCTCGACCCGGACTACGCCTCCGCGTACGCCAGCCGAGGCGCCCTGCACGGGAAACACGGCCGGCACGCGGAGGCGCTGGCCGACCTCGACCGTGCGTTGGGTCTCAGCCCGGACTACCCGTGGGCCCTGGTGCACCGCTCCAGGGCGCACCGCCGTCAGGGCCGGTACGACAGGGCGCTCGCCGACGCCTACCGCGCGGTGGAACTGGATCCCGAGGGCGCGTGGGCACTGAGGAACAAGGTCCGGGCCGATCTGAGCGTCGGCCGGCTGGAGCAGGCGCGGTCGGGCCTGGAGCGGTACCTCGTGCTCGGGGGCGATCCTTCCTGGGCCCGCTCCGCGCACTTGGGCGGGCGGGACTGGGGCCCCGTCCTGGAGGCCGCCGGACGGCAGCGCTCGATCGACGGGACGGCCGCCGCCCGCTTCCTGTGGACGGGCGTCCCCCGGGGGGAGCGGCGCTCGGACGCCGTCGCGGCCGTGATCGGCGCGGGCCTCCAGGACTGGCCCGAACTGGACGCCCGCCTGCACCGCGTCCTCACCGCACCGCACGCCTGGACCGAGCTGTCCAACCTGGCCGACTGCCTCACCGCCCTGCTGTACAGCCCCGGCATCGACCACACCAGACTCGCCCCCCGCCTGGCGAGGGTGACCGAGGCCCGGGACACCCTGCGGGCGCGCTACGCCCAGTGAACGGCGAAGCCGACGGCGGGCGGCGCCGCTCCACCGGTTTTCGAGCGCGCCGCTGTCAGGCCGTCACCACCGGCCGTACCCGGGTCAGCAGCAGGTTCAGGAAGAAGTCCGGGTGGCGGAACGACGCGAAGTGGCTCGCCTCGGGAATGAGGGCGAAGTCCTTCACCGGGGCGGTGACCGACTCGTAGAAGCGGCGGGCCGGTTCCGGCGGGGTCAGGACGTCGCTGTCGCCCTGGAAGACGAAGAAGGGGAGGCGGAAGCCGGTGCCTTCCGCGTACTCGTCGACGGACATCGCCTGGGGGCCCAGCTGTTCCGAGAAGTTCTGGGCCTTCAGGTACGAGCGCAGGTCGCGCAGGGTGTGCGAGGGCGAGAACCAGAGGGAGCGGACGACCACCGTCTTCATGGTGTCGTAGGTCAGGGGGTCGGTCGTGACCACCGTCTTCGCGTACTCCGCCCACTCGTGGGCCGACCAGGCGGTCCGGTCCGGGCCGATGGCCGTCATCGCCGCCAGCCGCTTCTTCCTGCCCGCCTTTTCGAGGCGGGTCAGCAGCGCCTCGTAGGACGAGGCGTCCCGGCCGCCGCCCACGATGTTCTGGTCCGTGCCGACGTACGCCGCGTACAGGTCCGGGTGGTCGCGGGCGAGGCGGAGGCCGACGACGGTGCCGAAGCTGTTGGCGAGGAGGACGACCTTGTCCACGCCGAGCCGGGTGCGGACGTGGGCCGTGACCTCCAGCGCGTCCGCCTGGAGGCGGCCGAGGGTCAGCTCGCCCTGGCCCTCGGGACCGCCCGCCGTGAAGGTCCGGCCGGCGCCGCGCATGTCCCAGCGGACGATCGTGAAGTGCCGCTCCCAGGCGCGGGTGCGCGGAGCGAAGACGAGGTTGGAGGAGCCGGGGCCGCCGTGGAGTTCGAGCAGCACGGGGTTGGCCCGGTCCTCGCCGCGGATGGAGATCCACTGGTCGATGCCGCCGATGCGGACGTACGAGGACTCGTCGATGCCGTTCGGGGTGGTGATGCGCAGGTTCCTGGCGAGCGTGCGGCGCTTCAGGGCGCGGTAGGTGAGCAGCATGATGTGTTCCCCCTAAACTGTTTATGCCATCAGCTGTTGTGTTTACGGTATATACAGTTGATGGGCGGAGTCAACCGGCTTCGCTCGGAGCCGAGCGGGAGGGTCCTCGTGGCCGGACGGAACAGGGAACAGCAGGAGAAGCCGCGCGACCCGCAGACGGTGCTCGCGCTGCTGTGGGGTGAGCAGGAGCAGCCCACCCGCGGCCCCAAGCCGAAGCTGAGCCCCCAGCGCATCGCCGCGGCCGCCGCCGACCTGGCCGACCGGGAGGGGCTGGACGCCGTGTCCATGAGCAGGGTGGCCGGCGAGTTCGGGCTGTCGGCGATGGCGCTGTACCGGTACGTCCCGGGCAAGACGGAACTGGTCGAACTGATGGTGGAGGCGGTGCTCGCCGAGGCCCCGGACCTGTCGGGGCTGTCGGGGGAGAAGGCGGGGCGCGGGGACTGGCGGGCGGCCGTGGGGGAGTGGACCCGGCAGTGCGCGCGCGTCTACGCGGCCCACCCCTGGCTGCTCACCGCCACCGCCATGCGCCGCCAGGTGATGGGCCCCTGCCAGTTGCGCTGGGTGGACGCGGCGCTCGCCGCGCTGGAGCCCACCGGCCTGGGCGGCGCCGAGCGCCACCAGGTGTTCCTGCTGCTGATCGGGCTCGTCCGCAACCTCGCCCAGCAGGAGGGCGACTACGACGAGGAGCACGACCGGGAGTGGAACCGGCTCTCGGGCGACCTGCTCGCCCGGCACGCCGACCGCTTCCCCGCCCTGACCAGGGCCCTCGCCGAGGGCGCCTTCGGCGCGGACGGCATCGATCCGCTCGGGTTCGGGCTCGACCGGATCCTCGACGGGGTGGAGGCGCTCGTCGCCGCTCGTCCATGATTCCGTCGACTCCGTGAATGACTCGTAGAGGTGGCCGGAAATGGCCCTTCAGGACGTTTTGCCCCCCTGAACGGACCGTTCCTGGTCGATTACAGTGCTGAACGTCGTACGGGCTGACGGTGCCGGGAGGAGGTCTGGATGAGTGCGACAGCCGTTCCCGTCTGGGGCCGTGCCGAGCAGCAGGACTTCCGCGGCCGGGTGCGCGGCACCCTGCTCGGGACCGCCGTCGGCGACGCGCTGGGCGGTCCGGCCGACCCGCTGTCCCTGGAGGAGGTCCGCGCCGCGTACGGCCCGGAGGGGCTCCTCGACCTGGCCTTCGGCCAGGGTCGGCGCGGTACGGTCACCCACCACACCCAGCTGACCCTGTTCACCGTGGACGGGCTGATCCGGGCCCAGGTGCGCCGGGACACCGGCGCCTGGTACCCGCCGACCGATCTGCACCGGGCGTATCTGCGCTGGGCGGCCACCCAGCGGGACTGGGGGCCCGACGAGCGCCGCAAGGACGACGGCTGGCTGGCCCGCGAGGAGTGGCTCTACGCCCGCCGCGATCCGTCGCGGGCGCTGCTCGTCGGGTTCGGCGACGAGGCCATGGGCACGCTGGAGACCCCCAAGAACCCGGGGGAGCTGGGGCCGGAGGCCGTCGCCCGCTCGGCCCCCTTCGGGCTGCTCGTCGGCTGGGAGCCGCAGCTCGTCATCCAGCTGGCGGTGGAGTGCGCGGCCCAGACCCACGGGCATCCCATCGCTTATCTGTCGGCGGGCGCGTACGCCGTGATCGTGCACGGTCTGGCCCGCGGGGAGAGCCTGGACGGCGCGGTGCAGCGGGCCCTCGCCCTGCTCCCCGCCCGCCCCGGCCACCAGCCCGTGTCCGACGCGCTCCAGCACGCCCTCGGCGCGGTGCGGCAGGGGATGCCCGGTCCGGCGCGGGTGGAGGAGCTGGCCGGGGACGGTACGGCCGACGGGCTGCTGGCCGCCTCCGTGTACTGCGCGCTGGTCGGGGAGGACGTGCGGCACGGGCTGTGCCTGGCGGTGAACCAGAGCGGGCCGTCGGCCGCGGCGGGGGCCCTCACCGGCGGGCTCCTCGGCGCCCTGCACGGCGAGACGGCCCTCCCCCCGGCCTGGCTGGCCGAACTGGAGGGCCGCCCCACGATCCTGGAACTGGCCGACGACTTCTCGATGGAGATGACCCAGGGCCCGGCGCTGCACGGTCCCGCCGGGTCGTCGCCGGGCTGGCTGGCGAGGTATCCGCGGGGCTGAGGCGAGCCCCGGCCGCCCGTGGGTGACCCCTACGGCGCTCCCACCACGTCGTCCCCCGCTTCCGCGGGCACCGGCACGGCGGCCGCCGCGTCCCCGTCCGTGTTGAGCCGCTCGATGATCGCCAGGCGCTCCGGGGTGTCCTCCGGCTTCAGGTAGCCGATGAGGACGTAGAGGACGAGGGAGACGGCGAGCGGGACGGAGACCTGGTACTGGAGGGGGACTCCGCCGGAGACGTGCCAGTTGACCGGGTAGTTGACCAGCCAGAAGGCGAGCAGGCCCGCCGCCCAGCTGGTGAGGGCCGCGGTGGGGCCGGAGCGGCGGAACGGGCGGAGCAGACCCAGCATCATCGGGATGGCGATCGGGCCCATGAGGCCGGCCACCCACTTGATGACGACCGTGATGATGTCCTTGAACGTCGGGGAGTCGACCTGCGTGGCCACCGCCATGGACAGGCCCAGGAAGACCACCGTCGTCACCCGGGCCGCGATCAGACCCGAACGCTCGCCCCACGCCCGCGCCCACGGGGACAGCATCGGCGCCACGTCACGCGTGAAGACGGCCGCGATCGCGTTCGCGTCGGAGGAGCACATGGCCATCGTGTGCGAGAAGAAGCCGACCACGACGAGACCCAGCAGGCCGTGCGGCAGGAGCTGTTCGGTCATCAGGCCGTAGGAGTCGGAGCCGTCCGGCTTCCGCGCGTGGACCAGGAGCGGGGACATCCACATCGGGAAGAACAGCACCGCAGGCCAGACCAGCCACAGGACCGCCGACAGCCGGGCCGAGCGCTCCGCCTCGTGCGCGCTGCCCGTGGCCATGTAGCGCTGGGCCTGGTTGAGCATGCCGCCGTTGTACTCGAAGAGCTTGATGAACAGGAACGCCAGCAGGAACACCGTGCCGTAGGGGCCGACCAGCGGCTTGCCGTGGCCGTGCAGGGCGGGCTGGTGCCAGGCGCCGAGGAAGCCGATGTGCTTGTCGTCCAGCTTCAGTACGACGGCCACGAACATCGAGACACCGGCGAGCAACTGGATGACGAACTGGCCGAGTTCGGTCAGCGCGTCGGCCCACAGGCCGCCGATCGTGCAGTAGACGGCCGTGATCGCGCCGGTGACGAGGATGCCCTGGTCGAGGGAGACGCCGGTGAACACGGACAACAGGGTCGCGATGGCCGCCCACTTGGCGCCCACGTCCACGATCTTCAGCAGCATGCCTGACCAGGCGAGCGCCTGCTGGGTCGGGAGGTCGTAGCGGTTCCTCAGGTACTCCAGCGGGGAGGCCACCCGCAGCCGGGACCGCAGCCGGTTGACGCGCGGCGCGAACAGCCTCGACCCGATGGCGATGCCGAGCGCGATGGGTAAGGACCAGGTGACGACGGAGGTGACGCCGTAGGTGTAGGCGATGCCCGCGTACCCGGTGAACATCACCGCGCTGTAGCCCGACATGTGGTGCGAGATGCCGGAGAGCCACCAGGGCATCCTGCCGCCGGCCGTGAAGAAGTCGGAGACGTTGTCCACGCGCTTGTGCGACCAGACGCCGATCGCGACCATCACACCGAAGTAGCCGACGAGTACGGCCCAGTCGAGACTGTTCATGTGCCCGATCGTGGGTCCGGCTACGTGAACACGACAAGCGAGGGTAAGGTCAAGTCACAGCAAAGATGTTCGTCTGGGTGACCCCTGTTCATCTACATGAACTAGCCATCGTTCGGGCCGCGTTCGGTCAGCGCATCAGCTCCCCGGCGTTGACCAGCAACGACTGCCCGGTGACGGCCCGCGCGCGGTCCGACGACAGGAACACCGCCGCGTCCGCCACGTCCCCGTCGGTGGCCGGCTCCGGCAGCGCCATCCGCTCGGTCAGCCGCGCCAGCACCTCCGCCTCCGGCACCCCCTCCGACTGGGCGGTGAACCGTACGTACGCCTGCACCGGCGGCCCCCACATCCAGCCCGGCAGCACCGTGTTGACGCGGATCCGGTGCGGCCCCAGCTCCCGGGCCAGCGAGTACATCGCGCTGGTCAGCGCCCCCTTCGAGGCCGCGTACGCCGCCTGCCGCACCTGCGAGGGCGCGGCGACGGCCGACTGGGTCCCGACGAACACCACCGACCCGCCCCCGCCCGCCTTCAGCGCCGGCAGGCACGCCCGGGTCATCCGCAGGGTGCCGAGCAGATTCACGTCGATGACCGACTGCCAGGTCGTGAAGTCCGCGTCCTCGACCCCGCCGAAGTAGGAGTCCCAGGCCGCCACGTGCACCACGGCGTCGATCCCGCCGAACCGCTCCCGCGCCAGCGCGGCCAGCCGCTCGCACTGCCCCTCGTCGGTGATGTCCGTCGCCCGGTACGCGGTGCGTTCGCCGCGCGGGTCGATCTCGGCAGCGCTCTTGGCGAGGTTCGCCTCGGTGCGCGCCCCGAGCACCGCGTTCCCGCCGTCCCGTACGACGGCCGCCGCGACCTGACGGCCGAGTCCGGCCCCGACCCCCGAGACGACCACGGTCTTGCCGGTGAGCAGCGACATCGGTGCCTCCCTGGTATGGCGCTTTATCTGACGGAGCGTCAGAGTATGGGTGACCGCAGGAGGACGGAAGGGGAACCGCATGAGCGAGGACACCCGCAGCGAGCGGTACGCCGAACTGGCCGCCGTCGGCCCGTACGGCGTCCGCCCCGGCCACGCCCTGATCACCATGGTCGAGCCGCATCCCGGCCACGAGTACGCGTACAACCGCTGGTACGAGGACGACCACTACTACGCCGGCGCCATGGCGATGCCCTGGATGTACGCGGGCCGCCGCTGGGTCGCCACCCGCGAGCTGCAGCTCCTGCGCTACCCCGAGAAGTCGGCGGTCGCCCGGCCGGTCACCGCCGGCTGCTACCTCTCCACCTACTGGATCACCGCCGGACGCTACGACGACCACATGAGGTGGACGGTCGCCATCAACCGGCGCCTCAACCGGGACGCCCGCGTCCACCAGGACCGCACCCACGTCTTCACGGCCTTCCAGGACCACGAGAGGACGGTCTACCGGGACGGCGCGGCGGGGCCGAGGGACTTCCACGCCCTCGACCACCCCTACGCGGGACTGGTGCTGGAGGTGATCGACGCCGACTCGCCCCGGCAGCGTGCCGAACTGCTGGAGTGGCTGGGCGCCCGGCACCTGCCGCGCCGCCTCGCGGGCTCCCCGGCGGCCATGGTCACGGTCTTCCGGCCCACCCCCCTGCCCGGCGACCGCATGACGTACGTCAAGCAGGTCGAGGGCGTGGACACCCGGGTCACCCTGCTGTGGTTCCTCCAGGAGGATCCGCGCGAGTGCTGGGAGCGGCACTTCACGGGGCTGGACGCGGACGTCTCGGACGCCGGGCTGGGCCGGGTGGAGCTGGTGGCGCCCTTCGTCCCGACGGTCCCCGGCACGGACACCTACGTCACCGAACTGCGCGGAGCCTGACCGCTCACTTCAGCTCGTCGGGGCACGGCGTACCCCGGGGCAGCTGGTAGGGCGCGGCCAGCCGGTACGTGCCGGCCTTCGGCGCGAGCAGCACCGTCCACTTGTCCCCGTCCGTGTCCTCCTGCGTGGGCATGAGGCACCCGTTGACGTTCCGGTACTTCTTCGGTGTGCCGGAAGAGACCGGCTGCGGCGGCTTCAGGCTCTTGCCGTGCTCGTCGACGACGCTCAGCCACGGCGAGTACGGGATCCGGATCAGGATCCGCCCCGCCTTGTGCACCTCCAGCGTCATCTCGCCCTGATCGGCCCGGTCCACCACCGAGTCGGGCTCGGCGAGCGGAGCCGGATCGGTCACCCGGAACAGCTGCCAGTTGGCGTCGCCCCAGATCTGGGTCAGGTACGGCATCCCGCGCCGCAGCAGCTCCCGCTCCCGCTCGCCGCCGTCCCCGTCCGGGTTGTCCTTGGGCAGCACGACGAAGTGCACGGCCCATCGCTGGAGCCACTCGTGGTAGTTCGCCGAGTTGAGCGTGTCGTCGTAGAAGAGCGGGTTGCGCTGCATGTCGGCCTGCCGGTTCCAGCCGCGAGCCAGGTTGACGTACGGCGCGAGCGCGGAGGCCTCGCGGTGCGAGCGGGCCGGGACCACCTCGACGCGGCCCTTCTCGGCGCCGACCTTCTGCAGCTGGTTGACGAGCGGCGCCAGTTCACGGGCCCAGGAGGCGGCCGGGGTCGTGTGGATGATGTCGTCCACCGACTTGTAGCCGATCCAGCCGACGAAGCCCAGGAACGCCAGCACGGTCACGTACCACCGGCGCGACTTGTGCTCCGTGAACGGCAGCGCCGCGATCAGCGTCGCGCCCGCGAACATCATCGGCAGCCGGGCGATGTTCGAGCCGATCTGGGAGCTGATCAGCCAGACCAGGACGACGCCGGCGCTGTAGACGGCCGCCGTCAGCCGGACGGTCACCCACTCCTTCGGCACCAGGAACAGGCACAGCAGCCCGTACAGCAGGGGCAGGACCACCGAGCCGAACGTCATCGGCTGGGTGCCGGAGAACGGGAAGAGGAAGTACGAGGCGGCGACGACCACCGTCGGGGCGAGCCCCAGCGCCCAGGCGCCCGGCCGCCGCTTCTGCAGGAACAGGGCGACCGCGACCAGGCCCACGAACAGCCCCGAGACGGGGGAGGCCATGGTGGAGAGCCCGGCCAGCGGGGCGGCCACCGCCGCCTTCGCCCAGCGTTTGTGCCGCCAGCGGTACGGCCAGCAGAACACGGCCGCGACCGCGCCGAGCGCGAACATCGTGCCGAGCCCGAAGGTCACCCGGCCCGAGATCGCGTTGCACAGCAGCGCGAAGACCCCGGCGAGGGACGCCCACAGGGGGTTGCGCACCGCGCGGCTGCGGATCAGGACCAGCGTCAGCAGGCCCGCCGACACCGTTCCGGCGATCATCATCGTCGTACGGACGCCGAGGACGGCCATCAGATACGGCGAGACCACGCTGTACGACACCGGGTGCATGCCGCCGTACCAGGCGAGGTTGTACGCCGAGTCCGGGTGCCGGCCGACGAACTCGGCCCAGGCGTCCTGCGCCGCGAGATCGCCGCCGCTGTTCGCGAACGTGAAGAACCAGATGATGTGCAGGACGCCCGCGAGCGCGGTGAAGGACAGCACGGGGTGCACGAGGAACCGCTGTCGGAGGGGTTCGGCGGCGGTCAGGAGACGCGCGAGGAGGCCGGACCGCTCCTCTTCCGGGCGCACGGCACGGCCGTCCCGGCCGTCACCACTCTCGTGATGACCGTCCGTACCGCCACGACCGCCGGTGTCAGTCGTGGACAGGCGTATTCGCGGGCCGGATTCCGGGCCCGGCTCGGTGTCGTCGGCGCGTGTCGGCTCCGCTGTGGCCACCTGAAGGCACTCCCCGTGTCCCGTCTTCTGTTCTCGGCCGCGTCCCTCGGTGTTCCCGGCCGTTTCCCGTACAGTTCGCGGCCCTGTCCCGTGACCGGCGACCTGCCCCGATTCGTGACGCTAGCACGCACCCCGCCACGGGGCTCCCGGGTGGGGCGCCGTCGGCGGGGTGCGCGGGCGGGACGAGGGGTGGTGCGATCAGCCCAGACGCGTGAGCTTCGCGCCGAAGCCGGGCTCGGCCAGATCCTCCTCCAGGGCCACCGGAACGCTGACCGCACCGGCCGAACCGTCACCCACGGTGAGCGTGCCGACCTTGGTGCCGGCCTTCGCGGTGTGCGGCACGGTGTCGGGGGCGAACGACAGCTTCACCTGCAGACCGGACCAGCCGGCCGCCGTGACGTCCTTCGTCGCCACCACCGGGGTGCGGCCGCCGAGGCCGTCGTCCACGTACCCGACGACGTCGCCCTTCTTCAGGATCGTCGCCGGCTTCAGCGCGGCCTGACCGGCGCGGATCAGCTTGTCCGCGGCGTTCAGCGCCCCCGTGAGGATGGAGTGGTCGACGGGGTCGGCGGGCTGGCGGACCACGGCGCCGACGACGGTCCGGGTCTCGTTGCCCACCTGCTGCTTCGCCGCGAAGACGAGGTTGCCGAGGGCGGAGGTGGTGGTGCCGGTCTTGATGCCGACGACGTTGTTGTGGCCGACCAGGTGGTTCCAGTTGGAGTGGTTGGTCCCCTTGTAGTCGTTGTACGACATCATCGCCGCGACCTCGCGGAAGGCGGGCATGGTCATCGCGGCCTTGGCCAGCTTCACCTGGTCCACGGCCGTGCTGACGGTGGTGTTCGTCAGACCGGAGGGGTCGGTGTACGTGGTGTTCGTCATGCCGAGGCTCTTGGCGGTGGCGTTCATCTTCGCCACGAACGCCTGCTCCGAGCCGTCGTCCCAGCGGGCCAGCAGCCGGGCGATGTTGTTGGCGGAGGCGATGAGGATGCTCTCCAGCGCCTCGCGCTGGGTGATCGAGTCACCGGCGGTGACGTGCACCGTGGACTCCTGGCCCGCGTCCGACTGCTGCTGGGCGGTCTTGTCGATCTTCAGCTTGGGACCGGCGGCGCCGCTCTTCAGCGGGTGGTCGCGCAGGACGATGTACGCCGTCATGACCTTGGCGACGCTCGCGATGGGCACGGGCTTCTGGTCGCCGGAGGAGCCGAAGGTGCCGATGCCCTGGACGTCGAGGGCGGCCTGGCCCTGGGACGGCCACGGGATGGCCACCTTGGCGCCGGTGAAGGTGTAGTTGTCCTTCGCCGTGAGGTCGAGGGTGGGCTGGGGCAGCGGGCGGAAGGTCTGTACGACCGCGAAGACGATCGCCAGGAGCAGGACCAGGGGGGTCCAGATCTTGACCCGGCGCACGATCGTGCGGACCGGGGTCTGCGGGGGCGGGGGCGTGTTCGTCAGCTCCGCCAGGAGGTCCAGCGGGGGCTTCGGGGGCAGGGGCTGCTGGGCGGTGCGCTCGGGGCCGATCTGGGGGACGGCGGCGGTGACGTCCGGGGGCGTCGGCTTGGCCGCAGGCTTCACGTCGTCCCGCAGCGCGACGAACCTGCTCGTGCGCTCGGCGTCGGACTCGGGGGCCTCAGGGGCCTTGGGCGCCTTGGCGGTGCCACCGAGCTTCAGCATGGTCGTCGGCTGGTCGACCTGGGGGGCCTTGGGGCGGAGGGCCTTGAAGGCGGTGGTGGGCTGATCGACAGCCGCGGGTGCCTCCGGCGGATCCTCCGCCCCGTCACCGTCACCGTCGCCATCACCCTCGGCTCCGCTTTCGCCCGCCTCGGGCGCGGCGTCCTCGACGGCGTCGGCCTCGGCGTCGGCCTTCGTGCCGGCGTCGGCGTCCGCGTCGGCCTTCGTGGCGTCAGCCGTCGCGTCCGCGGCGCTCTTCGCGTCCGCCTCAACGTCCGCGTCCGCGTCGTTCTTCGCGCCGGCGTCGGTGTTTGCGTCCGCGTCCGCCTTCGCGTCAGCGTCGCTCTTCGCGCCCGCGTTCGAGCCCGCGTCCGCCGTCGCGTCAGGGTTCGCCTTTGAGTCCGCGTCGCCGTTCGCGTCGGCGGCCGTGTCCGCCTCAGCGCCGCTCTTCGCGTCTGCGTCTGCCTCGGTGTCGCTCTTCGCGTCCGCGTCCGCGTCGGCGCTCGCCTCAGCGTCTGCGTCCGCCGTCGCGTCGGCGCTCGCCTTCGATCCCGCGTCGCCCTTCGCGTTCACGCTCGGGTCAGCGTCGCCCGTCGCGTCGTCGTCAGCGTCGGCCGTCACCTCGGCGTCCGCGTCAGCCTCCGAGTCGGTGCCGGCGCCGGCGCCCGCATCCGCCCGGCCCTTCGGCTCCGCGTCCGCGTCCGCCTCCGCCGTCGCCTCGGCGTCCGTCTCCGACTCGTCCGTGTCCGTGTCCGCGTCGGCGTCACGCTTCTCCGGCCCCGACTCCGCGGACTCCTCCGGCTGTCCCGCCTCCGGGGCCTGGGACTCGTCGGCGTGCTCCGCCTCCGGCGTCTCCGCCTGCCGCTGCTCGGGTGGCTTCGCTGTCGCGTCGGCGCCGCGGACCCAGGCCGAGACCGCCTTGCGGAGGGCCCTGTCCTCGTCCGGGGTCTCGGAGTCGGCGGCCCGATCCCCGTCCTCCGCCGGCTTCTTGGCGTCCCGTACGGACAGGATCTTCGTCGCGGTGTCCACGCCGCCCGAGGAATCCTTTTCGCGGGACACCGCGAGCCGCGGATCACGTGCCTCGGGAACCGAACCCGCGCTCCCCGGCGTCGGTTCCGCCGACGACTCGCGCTGCTTCGACCTGTCGGGGGACTCGCCCGCCACCGATGCCTCCTCCATGCGCCGCACGCCCACGCGCGCGCCCTGTCCGAACCATGTACCAGTGTCCTGTGTGAGGGCTTGGCCCCTGTGGTAGACGAGAACGACATACCTACCGGTTCCCTCACGAACCGGTCACGCACCCTCGACAGACCAATGTGAGAGGGGTCACCCTGTCATTCATCCACGCGGGGAGGCATGGATGGGCAGGAGCCGCAGAACAATTCCGGAGGAGCTTCTGTTGCTCGCACTGGACCCGGCCACGGGTACCACTGCGCAGCCGCAGTCGCTCGACCTCGGTCTGGCCGGAGCACAGCTAGTGGAGCTGGCGCTGGCCGGACGGATAGCCCCAGACGGGGATCGTATCGCCGTGGTGGTGCCACGGCCCACAGGAGATCCAACACTGGACTGCGCGTTGGAGTTGCTGCGAAGGCGCGGCGCCCCCGTGCGGGCCGTTCACTGGATCGGCGGGCCCCGGCTGGGGCTGCGCCAGATCTACCTCTCGCATCTGGAGCGGTGCGGCATGGTCGCCGCGGTGCCGGGCCAGATGTGCGGGGTGCTGCCGACGACGCGCTACCAGGCGACGGACACCACCATCAGCCGGGAGATCCGTGCCCGGCTGGACTCCGCGATCCGCACCGGCGTACCGCCGGACCCGCGGACCGCGGCGCTCGCCGCCCTGGCACACGCCGTCGGGCTCGGCAAACACCTGTACCCGGGCAACGAGGGCAGGTCCTCGACCGGTATCCCCGCGTCCTCCATGGCCGCCCGGTAGCCGCGCAGCCGCTCGGCCGCGGTGTGGATCCGGGGCATGTCGCCGATG
>NZ_JBSGDB010000187.1:0-16286 GCF_053602155.1 Streptomyces sp. NPDC004561 | reverse complement strand
GGACGGCCGCCGGCCCACTGAGCCGCTGGTCGAGCCCGCGCTGTCAGTGGCGGCTGCGAGGCTGGGGGCATGGACAGTGACGATGAGCAGCTGCTGCGCGGCCGGGTCTACGGCCACGACCCCGAACACCCCGGCCCACGGCCGGGGCAGCGCTACGTCGAACTGGTCGGCGGGCCCCTGGACGGGCTGCTGCTCGACACCACCGGCTGGTCGCAGGACCGGATAGACAGCGGTGTCGTCCTCCGGACCGAGTTGGGGAAGTTCGGCGCCGGGGGTCGTACCACGTACGACCCGCGCTCCGGCGATCCCCGCCACTTCGACTGGAGCGGCGACACTCCCTGACCGCCCCGGCCGGGGCCCGGCCCAAAGGCGGGTCGAACGGAAAGAGATTATCCTGTTCGTGCGGCATTGGCACCGGATGTCTCCGCCTCCAAGGCATGAACGCTCCCGTCCCACCCAGCCGAAACGGTGCGCGCCGCCGGTACGTCTGAAAGTGGCGGACCCGCGTGAAAGCGCCGGGCTCGCGCGAGCGGAGAACGGCTCCCTCGTCCCCTTCCACGTTGCCCCCGAAGCCACGGCCGTTGGGCCGCTCATCTGTGATGTAACCGTCTCTATAGAGCATTGAGGGCTTAGTCATGAGTCAGCCGGGAAGTCGGAGGTGCACTGCCCGGTGTCGGCGTACCGGTGGGCCGGGGCCCGGGTGACGCAGTCGTACGTCCGCCCGCCATCTCTGGAGTGACATGAGCGTTCGTATCGGAGTGGAGGAAGAGTTCCACGTCGTCGAGGTGGAGACGGGTCTGCTCGTGCCTCGTGCCGAGGCGGTGCTGGACGGACTTCCCGAACCGACCTTCACGACCGAGCTGCAGCAGGCGACCGTGGAGTCGAACAGCGGTGTGCACGCCTCCCTGGACGGCCTGTACGGCGATGTCGTCGGCACCAGGCGCCGGCTCGACACCGCGGCGACCGCGCACGGCCTGGCCGTGGTGGCCGCCGGGACGGTCCCGCTGGCGCGCACCGCGGACATACACCCCACCGCGGGCGACCGCTACCGTCATATGGTCGACGAGTACCGCATGGTCGCCGACGAGCAGCTGATCTGCGGAACACACGTCCACGTCGACGTCCCCGACCGCGACCTCGCCGTACGCGTCATGTGCGAGGTGTCGCCCTGGCTGCACGTGCTGCTGGCCCTGTCCGCCAGCTCGCCGTTCTGGTTGGGCGCCGACACCGGATATGCCAGCTGGCGGACCATGCTGTGGCAGCGCTGGCCCACCGCGGGCCCGCCCGGATGCTTCGCCGACGCCGCCGAGTACGACGCGGCGGTACGGTGCCTCGTCGACTCCGGCGTCATCAGCGACGCGGGAATGATCTACTACGACATCCGGCCCAGTGCCCACCAGCAGACCCTCGAACTGCGCATCTGCGACGCCTGCCCCCGGGCGGAGACGGTCGTGCTGATCGCCGGGCTGTTCCGCGGCCTGGTGACCGAAGCCTGTGAGCGGCTTGCGGCGGCGGACGCCCCTGCCTGCGCGGGCCGGCACGAGTGGCTGCGTGCCGCTGCCTGGCGGGCCGCGCGGTCGGGCCTGGAGGGAACCCTGATCGATCCCGCGACCCGGCACGAGGCGCCCGCGGCCCAGGTCGTCCGCAGCCTGCTGCGACGGGTGGGCCCGGCGCTGGAGGCCGCCGGAGACCTGCACACGGTCCGCGACCTCGCCGAAGGCGCGCTGGCGGCCGGCAGCGCCGCCCACCGCATGCGCCGCACGGCAGCGGGGGAGGACCTGCTGGCCTGCACGGACATGGCGATCGCGGAGACCCGGGGCGACGACCACCCGCGCCCCCGGGCCGCCGGCCCCGCCCGGCACGTCGCCCTGCCGGGACGGACCGCCGCGAACGCCTCCGGATCCCACCCGGCGAGGATCGCCGGCCGTTGAGGGGTACACGAGCCGTTCGATCCCCACACCGACCCACTCCCGGACAAGCTCCCGCCGACAACTCGTCGAAAAACCGAAACTCGCAGTAAAGGAGAGGTAGCACCGTGTCGACCAGTCCCGGCCACATACCGACGGGCGGCCCCGCGCACAGCTCACCGCCGTGCGACCCGCGTGACGCGTCCACGCTGTGGGGAGGTGGTGCCGGATGTGCGGCCTGAGCGGGGAGATGCGCTTCGACGGCACGCGGCCCGACCTGGCGGCCGTCGAGCGCATGAGCGACCGTCTCGCCGCCCGCGGCCCCGACGGCCACGGCATCTGGTCGCGGGACGCCGTGGCGCTGGGGCACCGCAGACTGAAGATCATCGACCTCTCCGAGCGCGGGGACCAGCCGATGACCGACGCCCGGCAGGGACTCACCGGCGTCTTCAACGGGTGCATCTACAACTACGAGGACCTGCGCGCCGAACTCATGGCCCTCGGCCACCGGTTCCGGTCCACGTCCGACACCGAAGTCGTCCTCAAGGCGTACCGGCAGTGGGGTACCGCCTGCGTCGACCGTTTCCGCGGTATGTTCGCCTTCGCCCTCGTCGAACACCGCACGGGCCGGCTGATCCTCGGACGCGACCGGCTCGGCATCAAGCCCCTGTACCTCGCGCAGACCCCCGGACGGCTGCGCTTCGCCTCCTCGCTGCCCGCCCTGCTCTCGGCCGGCGGCATCGACACCTCGCTCGACCCGGCCGCCGTGCACCAGTACTTCAGCTGGCACGCCACCGTGGCCGCACCCCGCACCGTCCTGGCCGGGGTGCGCAAGCTCCCCCCGGCCACCGTGCGGATCGTCGAGCCGGACGGCACCTCTCAGGAGCACTGCTACTGGCAGCCGTCGTACACGCGCCGCCCCGAGCACGCGGGCATGAGCCCCACCGAGTGGCGGGACGCGGTGCTGGACGCACTGCGCACCGCCGTACGCCGGCGGATGGTCGCCGACGTGCCGGTCGGCGTCCTGCTCTCCGGAGGGCTGGACTCCAGCCTGATCGTGGCGCTGCTGGCCGACGAGGGGCAGCGGAACCTCGCGACGTTCAGCGTGGGCTTCGAGTCGGAAGGCGGCGTGGACGGAGACGAGTTCCGGTACTCGGACCTGGTCTCGCGGGAGTTCGCCACCGACCACCACCAGCTGGTCATTCCCTCGCAAGGCGTGTCGACGGCCCTGGAAGCGGCGGTCGCGGCGATGAGCGAGCCGATGATGAGCCACGACGCCGTCGCCTTCCACCTGCTGTCCGAGCAGGTGGCAAGGAACGTGAAGGTCGTCCAGAGCGGCCAGGGCGCCGACGAGGTCTTCGCCGGCTACCACTGGTACCCGCGACTGGCCGCCGTGGCCCGCGAGGAGGAGCCGGAGAGGTATGCCGAGACGTACTTCGACCGGTCGCACGCCGACCTCGCCGCGATACTGCAACCGCACATGCTGACCCGGGACGACGTCTCCGGCCGGTTCGTCCGCGAGCACATGGCGGCGCCGGGCGCCGAGACCGCGCTCGACGCGGCCCTGCGGCTCGACACCCACGTCATGCTGGTGGACGATCCGGTCAAGCGGGTCGACAACATGACCATGGACTGGGGCCTGGAGGCCCGCGTGCCGTTCCTGGACCATGAACTCGTGGAGCTGGCGGCCGCCTGCCCGCCGGAGCTGAAGCTGGCCGACGGCGGCAAGGGCGTCCTGAAGGAGGCCGGCCGCAAACTGCTGCCCCACGAGGTGGTCGACCGCCCCAAGGGCTACTTCCCGGTCCCGGCGATCACCCACATGGCCGGACCCGTCCTGGAAAGGGTGCGGGAGGCGCTGGACGCCCCCGAAGCGAAGCGGCGCGGCCTCTTCCAGGACTCGTACGTCGCCGAACTGCTGGCGGCCCCCGACCGACACCGCACCAGGCGCGGCGCGAACGCGCTGTGGCAAGTGGCTTTGCTGGAGATATGGCTGCAGACGCACGGAATCTGACCGGGGAACCGGAACCCGTCACGGAGGGCACTCTCGGCAGCGGCGCCGCCGCTGCCGAGAGGCACCTCTTCGCGCACCCGATGCGGACCGACGGCCCCGCCCCGCCCGTCCCGGAAGTTCGTGGACCCGCCTTCGCCGCGCCCGCCCGCATCCCGCTCCCGGACGCCTCCGGACCGCGCGACGCGACGACGCGGCTCATCGCCCACGGCTGCTGGTACCCCTCCGCCGACCCGGCCGGAACACAGGCCGCCTTCATCTGCGACCGCGGCGGTGTGCCCCAGCTCTGGGTGGGGCCCGTCGACGGCGACGCGCCGCGTCTGCTCGACGACGGACCGGACCCGGTCCAGGAGGTGGCCTGGTCGCCCGACGGCCACTGGATCGCCTACACCACGGCGCCCGGTGGCGGTGAGCAGACACGGGTGCTGTGTGTACGCCCCGACGGCAGCGGCCGGCACATCATGGCCGGAGCCGAGCCGGGCAGCTCCGCCCATCTGGGCTGCTGGGCGCACGATGGATCGGCGGTCGCGGTCACCGTCGCGGTCCCCACCGGCGCACCCGCCCCCGACGCCGCGGCAGAGCCCGGCCCCGCCCCGGCCGTCGGCCGCCTGCCCCACGACTGGCAGGGCCTGACGGGCGAGGCCGCGCTCCTCGACGCCGCACGCCTCGATGCCGCCCCTGATGCCGACCGCGGACCCGGACTGTCATCACCCCTCACGGACGGCGAACCCGGACTGCCGTCACCCCGCGCCTCCTTCGACACGACGCGGACCGCCCCGGCGGCCGGCTTCGGCGACGGGCTGTCGGCCTATCTCATCGATCCCGACGGCGTGACCGCCCCCGTCCTGCTCGCCACCGAGAAGGACGCGGCGACGCTGCGCGTGTGCGACCTCAGCCGTGACGGCGAGCTGGCGCTGCTGCGCCGGGGACCGCGCGGGCGGCGCGAGGCCGTCGTCCTGCGCACCACCGACCACGTGACGACCTGCGTGATGCCGGTGGCCGACGGCGACCCGTGGATCGGCGCGTTCTCACCCGGCGCGGACACCCTGTGGCTGCGCAGCAACGCGCACCGCGAGTTCGCGGTCCTCCTCGCCGCCGAACTGGACCCGGAAGGGCAGGCGCGCGGCTGGTCCGTCGGCGCGTCCCGCGAGGACACCGACCTGGAACTGCTGCGCTGCGCCCACGACGGCAGGACCGCCGCCCTCGCCTGGAACGTCCGGGGCGCGAGCGAGGTCGAGATCCTCGACACGAACCCGCCCGGTACGACCGGGTCGGAGCCCGAACCGCCCCAGCCAGTGCCCGTTTCGCTACGAACGGTGTCCGGTTCGCCCCGGCCGGTGTCCGAACTGCCCCGGCCGGTGGCCGGTTCGCGGCGACCCGTGCCCCTGCCGCACGAAGTGGCCACCCGCATCACGGACGCCGGCCCCGGGCGGCTGCTGCTGGCCCTCTCGGGCTCCCAGCGCCGCCCCGGGATCTGGTGGCTCCCCGAGGGCGTGACCATGGTGCGCACCCCCTGGTCGTCAACGGACGAGGACGCCGTTCCCCCGGGCCGCCGGCCCGTACGGCCCGTCCACCGCAGCCCGTCCGCACGGGACGGTCTGCCCCTGAACGGCTGGTACTACCGTGCGCCGGGGCGCAACCCCGGCGAACAGGCGCCCTGCGTCATCTATCTGCACGGCGGCCCCGAGGACCAGGAGCGACCCGTTCTCAACCCGCTCTACCACGAGATCCTGGGGCGAGGACTGGACATCTTCGCCCCCGACGTACGCGGGTCGTCCGGATACGGCCGGTCCTTCGTCGACGCCGACCTGGGCAGGGGCCGCTTCGCCGCGATCGACGACGTGGCGGACTGCGCCGCCCACGCGGTGCTGGCCGGATCGGCCGATCCCTCGCGGCTGGCGGTCATGGGCCGCTCGTACGGCGGCTATCTCACGTTCGCGTCCATGGTCTGGCACCCGGACCTGTTCCGTACCGGCGTGGCGGTGTGCGGCATGTCGGACTTCGCGACCTTCTTCCAGGGCACCGAGCCCTGGATCGCCCAGTCGGCGGCCCACAAGTACGGCCATCCCGAACGCGATCGCGAACTCCTGCACCAGCTCTCACCCATGAGCCGCATCGACGCGCTGCGCGCGCCCCTGCTCGCGGTGCACGGGGAGCACGACACCAATGTGCCGCCGGGGGAGTCCGAGCAGTTCGTACGGGCGGCCCACGAACGCGGCCTGACCGCCGAACTGCTCACGCTGCGCGACGAGGGCCACGAGTTCCTCCGAGCCGACAACCGCCGGCTCTTCCGCCGCGCCGCCGCCGACTGGCTCCAACGACACCTGACCACCTGACGGGCCCACCCGACCCGCCTCCGAGCGAAGCACCGTGCTGAGCAGGTCTTCACCCGGACCACCGGTTCTGCGAGCCGGATGGCCCGCCAAAACCTGTCGCTCCCAGGACGTAAGCGTGCGACAGGTTGCCCGCCATGTCTGCCTGAGGTGCCCGGGCGGCGTCCTGGCGTTTTCGCGATCTGTCCGGCCGGCCCGTGCCCTGCTTCACCGGTGGCTCACTCGATCGGAGGATGCCCCGGCTTGCCGCGCCGTCGTCGGCGAGCCGGGGCCACATGATGCGTGCATGTCCCCGACCGACCGCCGGAGTGCCCACCCCCGCCGGGGCGAGAAAAGCCACGCAGAGGCAAATACCAGCCGTCGGCGCGCGACCAAAATTGCATTGCTCGTTTTCTTGAACCCTTCGTGTTTGTGAGGGTAGGTTCGGCCCCATGACCGCCTCCCCGACCCCGACCACCGCCGAGGAGCTCCGCGGTGCCGGCCTGCGCGTGACGGCAGCCCGCGTCGCGCTGCTGGAGACCGTCCGGGACGGTGACCACCTCGGCGTCGAGGCGATCGCCGCCGGGGTCCGCGACCGCGTAGGCCACATCTCCCTGCAAGCCGTCTACGAGGCCGTGCACGCGCTCACCGCGGCGGGCCTCGTACGCCGTATCGAGCCGGCCGGCCACCCGGCCAGGTTCGAGGGACGCGTCGGCGACAACCACCACCACATCGTGTGCCGCTCGTGCGGCGCCGTCGCCGACGTCGACTGCGCGGTCGGCGACGCGCCCTGCCTGACCGCATCCGACGACCGCGGCTTCTCCATCGACGAGGCCGAGGTCGTCTACTGGGGCCTGTGCCCCGACTGTTCCACCGGCCGCAGTTCCTGAGCACCGAGTTCCGCACAGTTCGGAAGGATTGCCATGACTGAGAACCACGACGCGATCGTCACAGACGCGAAGTCGGAGGAGGGGAGCGGCGGTTGCCCCGTCGCGCACGACCGGGCCCTGCACCCGACCCAGGGTGGCGGCAACCGCCAGTGGTGGCCGGAGCGGCTCAACCTGAAGATCCTTGCCAAGAACCCGCCCGTCTCGAACCCGCTCGGTGAGGAGTTCGACTACGCCGAGGCCTTCCAGGGCGTCGACCTCTCCGCTCTGAAGCAGGACATCGCCGAGGTGCTCACCACCTCGCAGGACTGGTGGCCGGCCGACTTCGGCAACTACGGGCCGCTGATCATCCGTATGGCCTGGCACAGCGCGGGCACCTACCGCATCAGCGACGGCCGTGGCGGCGCCGGCGCCGGCCAGCAGCGCTTCGCCCCGCTGAACAGCTGGCCCGACAACGTCAACCTGGACAAGGCCCGCCGCCTGCTGTGGCCGGTGAAGAAGAAGTACGGCCAGAAGGTCTCCTGGGCCGACCTGATGGTCCTCGCCGGCAACGTCGCCCTGGAGACCATGGGCTTCACGACCTTCGGCTTCGGCGGCGGCCGTGAGGACGTCTGGGAGGCGGAGGAGGACGTCTACTGGGGTCCCGAGACCACCTGGCTGGACGACAGGCGCTACACCGGCGACCGTGAGCTGGAGAACCCGCTCGGCGCCGTCCAGATGGGCCTGATCTACGTCAACCCCGAGGGCCCGAACGGCAACCCGGACCCGCTGGCCGCGGCCCGCGACGTCCGCGAGACGTTCCGCCGGATGGCGATGAACGACGAGGAGACCGTCGCGCTGATCGCCGGCGGCCACACCTTCGGCAAGACCCACGGCGCCGGCCCCGCCGACGCGGTCGGCCTCGACCCCGAGGCCGCGGGCTTCGAGGAGCAGGGCCTCGGCTGGCGTAACACCCACGGCACCGGCAAGGGCGCCGACGCCATCGGCTCCGGCCTCGAGGTCACCTGGACCAACACGCCCACCCAGTGGAGCAACAACTTCTTCCGGATCCTGTTCGAATACGAGTGGGAGCTCACGGAGTCCCCCGCGGGCGCCAAGCAGTGGAAGCCGAAGGACGGCGCGGGTGAGGGCACCGTGCCCTCCGCCCACGACCCGTCGAAGAAGATCGCGCCGGGCATGCTCACCACCGACCTGGCGCTGCGCTTCGACCCGATCTACGAGCCGATCTCCCGCCGCTTCTACGAGAACCCGGAGGAGTTCGCGGACGCCTTCGCCCGCGCCTGGTACAAGCTCACCCACCGTGACATGGGCCCGAAGGCGCTGCACCTCGGCCCGGAGGTCCCCGCGGAGACCCTGATCTGGCAGGACCCGCTGCCGGAGCGCGAGGGCGAGCTGATCGACGCGACCGACATCGCGACCCTGAAGACCAAGCTGCTCGACTCCGGTCTGTCGGCGTCCCAGCTGGTCGGCACCGCCTGGGCGTCCGCCTCCACCTTCCGCAGCAGCGACAAGCGCGGCGGTGCCAACGGCGCCCGCATCCGCCTGAACCCGCAGCGCGGCTGGGAGGTCAACGAGCCTGACGAGCTGGCCCAGGTGATGCGCACCCTCGAGGGCATCCAGCAGGACTTCAACGCCTCCTCCGGCGCCAAGAAGGTCTCCCTGGCCGACCTCATCGTCCTCGGTGGCGTCGCCGCCGTCGAGAAGGCCGCCAAGGAGGGCGGGTACGAGGTGGAGGTGCCCTTCACCCCGGGCCGCGTGGACGCCGGTGACGAGCAGACCGACACCGAGTCCTTCGAGGCGCTGGAGCCGACCGCGGACGGCTTCCGCAACTACCTCGGCAAGGGCAACCGCCTGCCGGCCGAGTACCTGCTGGTCGACCGGGCCAACCTGCTGAGCCTGAGCGCCCCCGAGATGACGGTGCTCGTCGGCGGTCTGCGCGTCCTCGGCGCCAACCACCAGCAGTCCCAGCTCGGCGCCCTCACCAACACGCCGGGCGTCCTCACCAACGACTTCTTCGTCAACCTGCTCGACATGGGCACGGTGTGGAAGTCGACCTCCGAGGACCAGACCGCGTTCGAGGGCCGTGACGCCGTCACCGGCGAGCTGAAGTGGGCCGGCAGCCGCGCCGACCTCGTCTTCGGCTCCAACTCCGAGCTGCGCGCGATCGCCGAGGTCTACGCCTCCGACGACGCGAAGGAGAAGTTCGTGAAGGACTTCGTCGCCGCCTGGGACAAGGTCATGAACCTGGACCGGTTCGACCTGGTCTGATCACCGCTCGGAAGGCGTCCGGACCGGCCCCCCCGGGTCGGTCCGGACGCCTTCGCCGTCCTGGGAACCGGCCGTCTGTCCCGGAACCGTCACAGAAGATCCACGATGGTCACAGGCGATCCACAGCGGAAACCCGAGGTCCGCGGGCGCTGTCTCCGTCGGTGAGCACCGGCACGGAGCCGGTCGAACCACGCACACCGACCTCGGGGGACCTCATGCACCACCGCACCACCATCCGCCTAGCCGCCTCGGCGACCGCCGTGATCGCCGCCGCCCTGTCCCTGACCGCGTGCGGGCCGGGAGGCGACGACGGGGCGGCCGGGACGTCCTCCCCGGCCCCGGCCTCCACCCCCTCGCACACTTCCACCACCGGCCCCGCCCCGACGGCCGCGGCGACCTCGGGATCCTCCGGTGGCGGCACGTCGACCGCTTCGGCCGCCCCGGTCTCTCCCGCCGCCCACACCTCCGCGGCCGGTACGGCGCCGACGTGTGCGCTGTCGGCCGTGGACGCGAAGGCCTACCAGGCGGCCCACCGCCCGGAGGGCACCGGCACGGGCGCGGCGGTCGTCGAGTTCACCAACGTCTCCGGACACACCTGCGTCCTGCGGGGCCACCCGTCGGTGGCCGGGGCGGGCAACGGATCCCCCGGGCACAACCGCCCGCTGAAGGTCACTCCCAAGGGCGTCGCGTCGGCCGTGCGCCTCGCGCCGGGCGGCAAGGCGTGGGTGAAGCTGACCTTCGTCCAGGTCCAGGGAGAGGGCGACGGCTACTGCGTGTCCGGCGCGAAGCCCGCCGTCTACCCCACGCTCGTGGTCGGACTGCCCGGCTCGGGCGCGCACCAGGTCGCCCTCTCGGACGGTGAGTTCGCCGAGTGCGACAACACCGTCACCGCGACCGCGGTCTCGGCGGTGAAGCCTTCCTGACCGGCAGCTGAGCGGCGTCTGAGCGGCGGGCGGCCGGGGCCGCGCGCCGCAGCCGTGCGGTATCGGGGGTGGCCGTCCGAGAGGACGGGGACCGAGCAGCGGCGTCGACCTGAGTGATCCGGCCGACGCCGCCGGTGTCCACCGGCCCGGCCCGTCCCGACGGGCGGCCGGCAGGGCTCAGCGGCCGAGCGCCGTCGGTGTCCACGGCCCGGTCCGGCCCGTCCCGTCCGGCGGGGCTCAGCGGCCGAGCGCCGTCGGTGTCCACGGCCCGGTCCGCCCCGTCCCGGCCGGCAGGGCCGAGCGGCCGAGCGCCGTCGATGTCCACGGCCCGGTCCGGCTTACCCCCACCGGCAGGGCTCAGCGGCCGAGCGTCGCCGCTCCCGCCCGGGCGTACTTCTCGTCCAGGTCGCCGGACGGGGCGCCCGCGACGCCGATGCCCGCGACCGGGGCGCCCTTGGCGGTCACCGGGGTGCCGCCCGCCAGGAACAGCGTGCCCGGGATGTCCTCCAGGGCCGGCGCCTGGGCGAGCCGCCCGGCCGGCTCCGAGGTGGCGCGTTCCAGGACACGGCGGTGAACGCCTTGCGCTCCGCCGACTCGTACGACTGGGGGCCCGCCCCGTCCCCGCGCAGCGTGACCAGGGTGTTGCCGTTGCGGTCGACGACGGCCACCGACACCTGCCGCCCGTCCTTCTCCGGGCGTCCACCGCGCCCCGCGCCGCCTTCTCCGCGGCGTCCAGGGTGAGATGCGTGCTCTGCGTGAGGTCGCGGGCCGCCACGGGCGCGGCGGTGGGCGTGGCGGCGGGGGAGTCGGCGGCGCTGGCGGCGACCGTACCGACGACACCCGCACCGGCGACGGCCAGGGCGGCGCCGCAGACCACCCGCCGGCTGCGCGCGACCGCTCTCGCCCCGCACGTACTGGTCCTGACCACCTACGACACCGATGCCGACGTCACCCGCGCCGTAGAGGCGGGCGCCACGGGCTATCTGCTCAAGGCCGAGCGCGCCGAGGACCTCTTCACCGCGATCCACGCGGCCGCCCAGGGCCGTCCCGCGCTCTCGCCCCCGGTCGCCGACCGCGTCATGTCGAGGCTGCGCAACCCGCGCCCCGCCCTCACCCCACGCGAACGCGACATCCTCGCCCAGCTCGCCCGGGGCCTGCCCAACCACGCCATCGCCCGCGCCCTCTACATCAGCGAGGCCACGGTCAAGGCCCATCTGCGCCGCATCTACGACAAACTCGGTGTCGACACCCGTGCGGGCGCGGTCGCCGTGGCGAAGGAACAGCGGCTGCTGCCCTGACCGTTCGGGTCCGCTCCCTCGATGCTCGACCTCTCAACGGAGTCGGTGCCACCCCTTGCATGGTGTCATGTACGGGTCCAGACTCCGGCTTGCGAACACGCGTGCACGTCGCGCGAACGTCCTTCACCCCCACCGCCGGGCCAACCCCGGCTGCCTGAAGGGATGTTCAGTGTCACGCTCCACACCTGGCCGAAGACGCCCCACCGCCGCACCCAGCAGGAGTGCGGCCACCACCGGCGCGACGACTTCGAGCGGCGGAAGGGCACGAGCGAAGCCCACGACGCCGGCCGACGGCTGATCAGGACGACCGAACACCTGGCTTGACGGCGTGACTCGGGCTGCGCCCGCCACGCCGGCCGAGGTCGAGCCGTCGCAGTCGCGCCGCACACCGGGAACGACACGCATCCGCCGACGCCTCGGCGTCGCCGCTGTCGCCGGTATCCCGCTGTCCCGTACGGCAGCGGCCCACACCCACACACTGCCAGGAGAGACATGTCCAGACGGGCAAGACCAAGAATCCCCCTGCTCATCGGCGCTCTGGCCGCGGCGACGGCATTCGCCACCCCCGCCTTCGCGACCTCCCCCGCCTCCGGCACCGTCTTAGCGGCCCCCCACGTCGCAGCCCCCACGCTCGCCCAGGTCAGCAGCGACCCGTACGCCGACTCGCAGGCCCAGCACGCCACCGAGGTCGAGCCGGACACCTACAGCTTCGGCAGCACCGTCGTCGCCGCCTTCCAGGTCGGCCGGGTCTCCGGCGGCGGAGCCTCCAACATCGGGTGGGCGACCTCCACCGACAGCGGGCAGACCTGGACGCACGGCTTCCTGCCCGGCTCCACGACGAACACCGGTGGCCCTTACTCCGCAGCCAGTGACGCCTCCGTGGCCTACGACGCCAAGGACGGGGTGTGGATGGTCTCGTGGCTCGGCATCGGCTCCGGGAACAACGTGGACGTCGACCTGAGCCGTTCCACCGACGGCGGCCACACCTGGAGCGCCCCGGTCACCCTCTCCACCGGCACCTTCGACGACAAGAACTGGACGGTCTGCGACAACCACCCGTCCAGCCCGTACTACGGCCACTGCTACACCGAGTACGACGACGCCAACGCCGGTGACGCCGAGCACATGAAGACCTCCACCGACGGCGGCGCCACCTGGGGCGCCCAGCGCAGCCCGGCCGACAGCCCGAGCGGGCTCGGCGGACAGCCGGTCGTGCAGTCCGACGGGACCGTCGTCGTACCGTTCTCCTCCGCCACCGAGGACAGCGAACGATCCTTCACCTCCACCGACGGCGGCGGAAGTTGGGGATCCAGCGTGCAGATCGCCACGGTCTCGCACCACCCCGTCTCCGGTCTGGAGGACGACGCCGCCGACATGTCGCGGCTGGACACCCTGCGCGAAGGCCCCCTGCCGTCCGCGGAGATCGACGCCTCCGGCCGGGTCTACGTGGTCTGGTCCGACTGCCGCTTCCGCGCCAACTGCGCCGGCAACGACATCATCATGGCGACCTCGACGGACGGCACCTCGTGGGGTTCGCCCACCCGCGTGCCGATCGACGCGGTGGGCAGCACGGCCGACCACTTCGTGCCCGGCATCGGCGTGGACCCCAGCAGCTCCGGCAACACCGCCCGCCTCGGGCTGACGTACTACTACTACCCGAACGCCTCCTGCACGGACACCACCTGCCAGCTCGACGCCGGCTACGTCTCCTCCGCCGACGGCGGCGCCACCTGGACGACGCCGACCCAGCTCGCCGGCCCCATGACGCTCGCATGGCTGCCGAACACCTCACAGGGCCGGATGTTCGGCGACTACATATCGACGTCCGTCCTGTCCGGCGGCAACGCCGTCACCGTGATCCCCGTCGCCCACGCCCCCAGCGGCAGCACCTTCGACGTGGCGATGTACGCGCCGACCGGGGGCCTGCCGATCGGCGGCGGCCAGCCGGGCAACACCGTCACGGTCGCCAACCCGGGCGACCGGACCGGCACCGTCGGCACCGTGGCGAGCCTGCAGATCACCGCCACCGACTCCTCGTCGTCCGCCAAGCTCACCTACAGTGCGACCGGACTGCCGCCCGGCCTGGCCATCGCCTCCGGCACCGGCCTGATCTCCGGCACACCCAGCACCGCCGGCACGTACCACGTGACCGCCACCGCCACGGACGACACGGGCGCCACCGGCTCCACCACCTTCACCTGGACGGTCGCCCCGGCCGGCGGCGGGACCTGCACCAGCACCGGCCAGAAGTTCGGAAACCCGGGCTTCGAGTCCGGCAACACGGTGTGGTCCGCCTCCTCGGGCGTCATCGGGCAGTACGGCTCACAGGGCGAGCCCCCGCACGGCGGTACGTGGGACGCGTGGCTGGACGGCTACGGATCCTCGCACACCGACACCCTCTCGCAGTCCGTGACGATCCCCTCCGGCTGCAAGGCCGCCCTCAGCTTCTACCTGCACATCGACACCGCGGAGACGACCGGCTCCACCGCCTACGACAAGCTCACCGTCAAGGCGGGCGCAACCACGCTCGCGACCTACTCCAACCTCGACGCCGCCACGGGCTACACCCAGAAGACCCTCGACCTCTCCTCCCTCGCCGGGCAGAACGTCACCCTGACCTTCACCGGCACCGAGGACCAGTCCCTCCAGACCTCGTTCGTCCTCGACGACACCGCCCTCACACTCAGCTGATCCCCGACCGGCCCCGGTCCGCCGCTCCACCGTCCGGCAACCTGCCGGACCGAGCGACGGCCGGGGCCTCCTCCCGCCCGTGCGGCTCAGGTCCGGCTTGACTTCAAGAGCACTCGAATCCGTACCGTTTCGGACATGAGCACTGCACAGCACAAGATCGGATCCGGTTTCGGCGCGACGAGCACCGCCGACGACGTCCTGCGGGGCATCGACCTGACCGGGAAGCTCGCCCTGGTCACCGGCGGCTACTCGGGCCTCGGCCTGGAGACCACCCGCTCACTCGCCAAGGCCGGCGCCCACGTGGTGGTGCCCGCCCGCCGCCCGGCCACCGCCGAGCAGGCCCTGGCCGGCATCCCCGGCACCGAGCTGGACGAGCTGGACCTCGGTGACCTGGAGAGCGTGCGCGGCTTCGCCGAGCGGTTCCTCGCCTCCGGACGGACCATCGACATCGTGATCGACAGCGCCGGCGTCATGGCGTGCCCGGAGACCCGGGTCGGGCCCGGCTGGGAGGCCCAGTTCGCCACCAACCACCTCGGCCACTTCGCCCTCGTCAACCGTCTGTGGCCCGCGATCGCACCCGGCGGCGCCCGGGTCGTCTCCGTCTCCTCCCGCGGCCACCACTACTCCGGCATCCGCTGGGACGACGTCCACTGGCGGCAGGGCTACGACAAGTGGGAGGCGTACGGCCAGGCCAAGACCGCCAACGTCCTGTTCGCCGTGCAGCTCGACAGGCTCGGCCGCGACGCGGGCGTCCGCGCCTTCGCCCTGCACCCCGGCGGCATCATCACCCCGCTCCAACGGCACCTGCCCAAGGAGGAGATGGTCGAGCGCGGCTGGATCGACGAGGACGGCAACGTGCTCAACCCCGAGGGCTTCAAGACCCCGCAGCAGGGTGCGGCCACCCAGGTGTGGGCGGCGACCTCGCCCCAGCTGGACGGGCTCGGCGGCGTCTACCTGGAGGACTGCGACATCGCCGAGCCCGCGCCGCGGGACGAGCGCGTCGGGGTCAAGGACTGGGCGATCGACCCGGAGCAGGCGGCCCGGCTCTGGGACCTCTCGGCGGACCTGACGGGCCTCAACGCGTTCGCCGCCTAGAACTCCCCGCCTACGCGGCGGCTCGTGCGCGGGGACGGGCCAGGGTGGGCACCGAGTGCAGCTCGCCGCTGCGGGCGACTTCGGCCCGCCTCGCCCCGGTCCCGGCCTAGGCCGGCCAGCCCCCGTACGGAACCGTGAGCAGTTCCATGGCGTGACCGGCCGGATCCATGAAGTACACGCCCCGGCCGCCGTCGTTGTGGTTGATGGCGCCGGGGTGCCGGCGGTGCGGGTCGGCGTAGTGCTCGATGCCGCGTTCGGTGATGCGGGTGTACGCCGCGTCGAACTCCTCCTCGGAGACCAGGAAGGCGTAGTGCTGAGGGGTGATCGTGTCCTCGGGGACGGTGGCGAAGTCCAGCGTGACGCCGTTGCTCAGACCGACGGCTATGAACGGGCCCCACTCCGCCGTGATGTCCAGGTCCAGAAGCTCCGCGAAGAAGCGGGCGGACTCCCGGTTGTCCCGGGCGTGAATGATCGTGTGGTTCAACTCGACCGACAAGGAATGCCTCCGGGGCATCTCCTGGCACCTCCATGCCTCACCCGGTCGGTGACCGGCACGCGATGCCATGGTCCATTTTAGTCGGCCGTTCCGGTGGCGGAGAGGGCAGGATTTGAACCTGCGTGGACCCCGTGGGGCCCGACCGTGAGGCGTGCTCGTTGGTCCCCGATAAGCCACTCCGGGCACCTCTCCCCGTGACCGGTTCCGGTTCCCCGTGCCGGTCACAGGAACAACAGTGGCAGGGGGCGCTGACCGCGGGCTGACGACCGGCTGACGGTCTCGTCCGGTGGTCCGGCGGCCCCTCCGGGTGAGGCGGTGGGGGCGCCCGACGCCCCCGCGGGCGGCCCGGGCATAAGGCCCGCCCGGTGCCCCGGTGGCGTCGGGGGGGGGGGGCGCCGGGG
>NZ_JBSGDB010000186.1:0-16393 GCF_053602155.1 Streptomyces sp. NPDC004561 | reverse complement strand
ACGACCTGCGCCTGGATGGAGACGTCCAGGGCGGAGACCGGCTCGTCGGCGACGATCAGCTTCGGCTCCAGCGCGAGCGCGCGGGCGACGCCGATGCGCTGGCGCTGACCGCCGGAGAACTCGTGCGGGAAGCGGTTGAAGTGCTCCGGGTTGAGACCGACGATCTCCAGGAGTTCCCGGACCCGCTTCTCGCGGCCCCCGGGCGGGTTGACGTCGTTGATCTCCATCGGCCCGGAGATGATCTTGCCGACCGTCTGCCGCGGGTTCAGCGAGGCGTACGGGTCCTGGAAGATCATCTGGATCTCGGAGCGGATCGGCGCCAGCGCCCTGCGGCCCGCGTGGGTGATGTCCTGGCCCCGGTACTTGATCGTGCCGCCGGTCGGCTCCAGCAGGCGGGTGATCAGCCGGCCGGTGGTCGACTTGCCACAGCCCGACTCACCGACGAGGCCGAGGCTCTCGCCCTCGGAGACCTGGAAGTCCAGCCCGTCGACGGCCTGCACCGCACCGACGGTCCGCCGGATCGGGAAGCCGCCCTTGATCGGGAAGTGCTTCGTCAGCCCGGAGACGTCCAGGAGGGGGTTCGTGTTGCTCATGGTCGTGAAATCCCGTCTGGTGTCCGTCAGTTGTGCCGGGTCGCGGCGAAGTCGGCGAAGAGTTCCTGCTTCTGCTCCGAGGTGAGGTGGCAGGCGGAGCCGCGGCCCTCGACGACCTCCAGCAGCGGCCGCTCGCCGGAGCACAGCCCGCCCGCGACCTTCTCGGTGAAGGCACAGCGCGGGTGGAAGCGGCAGCCGGACGGCGGGTTGAGCAGCGAGGGCGGCGAACCCGGGATCGGCGTCAGCGGAATGTCCACCGGGCCGTTCAGGCTCGGCATCGAGTTCAGCAGGCCCAGCGTGTAGGGGTGGTCCGGGTTGCGGAGCACCTCCTCCTTGGTGCCGCGCTCCACGCACCGGCCGCCGTACATCACCAGCACGTCGTCCGCGATGTCGGCGATGACACCGAGGTCGTGGGTGATGAAGATGATCGCGGTGCCGAACTCCTGCTGGAGGTCCTTCAGCAGGTCCATGATCTGCGCCTGCACGGTCACGTCGAGGGCCGTGGTCGGCTCGTCCGCGATCAGCAGCTCGGGGTCGCAGACCAGCGCCATCGCGATCATCGCGCGCTGGCGCATACCGCCGGAGAACTGGTGCGGGTAGTCGTCGACCCGCATGTCCGGCTGGGGGATCCCGACCCGGCGCAGCATCTCGATGGCGCGCTTGCGGGCCTCGGACTTGGAGCAGCCCGTGTGCTTGCGGTAGGTCTCGCCGATCTGGGTGCCGATCGTGTGGTACGGCGACAGCGAGGCCAGCGCGTCCTGGAAGATCATGGACATCTTGTTGCCGCGCAGCCGCTCCAGCTCCCGCTCGGAGGCGGTGAGCAGCTCCTTGCCGTCGAGGAGGATCTCCCCGTCGATCGCCGTACGGTCACGGTCGTGCAGGCCGAGAATCGTCAGGTTGGTGACCGACTTGCCGGAGCCCGACTCGCCCACGATGCCGAGAGTCTGCCCCTTGGCCAGGTCGAAGCTGAGACCGTCGACGGCCTTGACGACGCCGTCCTCGGTGGAGAAGTGGACCCTTAGGTCCTTGATCGAGAGGAACGGCTGCTGATCGGTGCTCGTCACGGGGACGCTCCTGAGGGGGGTGATGCGAGGGGTCGGGAATGGGGCGGAGGTCAGGCGAGCCGGATCCGCGGGTCGATGGAGGCGTAGACGGCGTCGACGACGATGTTGAACACGACGATCGCGCCGGCGGACAGCAGGGTGACACCCAGCAGCATGGGCAGGTCGCTCTTGGCGACCGAGTCGACGGCGAGGCGGCCGACGCCCTGGAGGCTGAAGGTGTACTCGGTGATCATCGCGCCACCGATGAGGGTGGCCAGGTCGATGCCGAAGATGGTGACGATCGGACCCATCGCACCGCGCCAGGCGAACCGGAAGAAGACGTTGCTGCGGGACAGGCCCTTGGCGCGAGCCGTGCGGACGAAGTCCTCGCTGAGCGTCTCCACCAGCTGGGAGCGCGTCATACGGGTGTAGTTGGCGGTCCAGATCAGGGCCAGCACCAGCCAGGGCAGCAGCAGGCCGGTCGCCCAGTCCGCCGGGTTCTGGGTGATGGGCGTGTACGACGGGTTGTCGAGGATGCCCAGCTTCGCGACGAAGAAGTACATCGCGATGTACCCGACGAAGTAGATCTGGAGGGAGGAGCCGATCAGCGACGCCGAGCTGGCCACCTTGTCCTGCCACTTGCCCTGCTTGACGGCGGCGAGCATGCCCGAGCCGACACCGAGGACGAGGAAGACGGCGGCGGAGCCGAAGGCGAGCGAGAGGGTCAGCGGCAGCCGGTCCAGGATCGTGCCCAGGACGGGCTCGCGGTTGGCGAACGAGTAACCGAGGCAGGGCGCGCTGCAGTTGCCGAAGTCGCCGTAGCTCCGTCCGACGAAGAGGCCCTTCAGCCAGTACCAGTACTGGACGGGTATCGGGTGGTCGATGCCCAGGTTGTGCCGGACCTGCTGGAGCATGTCGGGCGTGCAGTTCTTGCCGCACGACATCATGGCGGGGTCACGCGGGATGGCGTAGAAGAGCCAGAAGGTGACGGCACTGATGATCAACAAGATGACCATCGCGCCGAGGACTCGGCGGACAAGGAAGCGGAGCATGGGGCGTGACTTTCCGGACGGGGCGCCGTCGCCGGGATAGGGGGGTGGGCCGGAGGGGGCGGCCAGGTCGTGGCCGCCCCCAGGGTTCGAGCGGCTACTTCATCGCGTAGAGCTTGGTGAGCGCCACGCAGGTGTTGCCGGCGTCGTAGACGACGTTGCCGACCTTGGAGCCGTGCATCCAGTTACGGATGGAGTGGTAGTCCGGGACGACCGCCGCCAGCTCCATGATCATGCGGTCGACGTTGCCCCAGGCCTTGTTGGCCGCCTGCGGGTCCGCGATCTTGGCGGCCGCGTCGATCGCCTTGTTCACGCTCGGGTCGTTCAGCTGCGCGTAGTTGCTGCGGCCGTCACCGATGTTCTTGCCGCTCCAGCAGGGGTAGAAGACCGAGTAGCCGTTCGGCCAGTCCGGGCTCCAGCCGGCCGCGAACAGGTCGTAGCCGTTGTCGATCTTGCCGATCTGGGTGTAGAAGGTCGACTTGTCGACCTGCTTGTTGACGACCTGGAAGCCGGCGGCCTCCAGCGCGTTCTTGATCGCCACGGCCGACTTCACGGCGGTGTCGGACTGCTGGTAGGCGATGACCAGCTTCTGGCCGATCTTGCCGGCCTCCTTCAGGAGGGCCTTGGCCTTGACCGGGTCGCCACCGGGCTTCTTGTCCGTGCCGTAGAGGTCGAACTTCTCGTAGCCGGGGGTGACCGGGCTGAGCACGGTCGTGGCCAGCTCGCTGGTGGCCGCGCCACCGCGGATCGTCTGCAGCTGCTGGTGCGGCCACGCCCAGTTGATGGCCTGGCGGACCTTGACGTCCTTGATGCGGGTCATGTTGATCGGCCAGTAGTAGGTGACCGTGTCGACCTGGGTGAGGACGCGCTTCTTGAGGGTGGCGTTGGTCATGACCTGCGCGATGCGCTCGGGCGCGACCTCGTTGAAGATCGACATCGTGTACTGGTCGTTGCCCTTGTCCGCGATGTAGCGGTCGGTGGAGGCGACCAGCTCGAAGCCGAACTGGAAGACGTACTTGTCCGGGTAGGCGTTGCGGATCGAGTCCGTCGAGGCGTCCCAGTGCTCGTTGCGCACGTAGGTCAGCGACTTGCCGATCTGGCGGTCACCGATCTTGTAGGGGCCGAGCGCGAACGGACGCTTGTCGTACTTCTCCTTGGTGTCCTGCTTCTTGTTCACGAAGCCGTAGCCGGGCATGGCGAGCGTGAAGTTGAAGTCGGTGCGCGGCTCGGTGAGGTGGAAGGTGATCGTCTTGCCGGAGACCTCGAGCGAGTCGATGTGCTTGCCGTCGTAGGGGCCCTTGTACTTGTCGCCGCCGACCAGCCACTGCTGGACGTAGCGCGGACCCTCGGTGACGAACGCGGCGAAGAGGCGCTCGAAGGTGTGGCGGACGTCGTCCATGGAGAGGTCGGAGCCGTCCTCCCACTTGATGCCGTCCTTGATCGTGAACGACCAGGTCTTGCCGCCGTTCTTCATGGTGCCGGCGTCGGTGGCGACGTCGCCGACGAGGGTGCAGCCGCCCTTCTCGTCGATCTTGTAGCCGGTCAGACCGCGCAGGATCGGGCGGGTGATGGCGCCCTCGGTCGAGACGTAGACCTGCGCCGGGTCCATGTGGTCCATGTCGAACTGGTCGAGACCGTAGATCGTCCCGCCCTTGACCGCGCCCGGAACCTCGGGGGCCGGGCCCGTCGAGTCGGCCTTGGTGCCGACCGGGATGTCCATGGTCTTGGCCTTGCTGACCGACGGGATGTTGTCGCTGCCCGAGCTCTTGCTACCGCTGCTGCAGGCGCTCAGCACCGTCGTGGAGGCTGCGGCCACACCGGTGGCGATCAGGAAGTTTCTGCGGGAAAAGGACATGCTGAGCCTGCCTATAGGGGTCAAATCGGATGGTCGGGACCAGCCGGACGTCATAGAACCGGGCCGGGTGGAGCGTGGCTGCTAGCGCTTGGACTTGGGGTCGAGCGCGTCGCGCACGGAGTCGCCGAGCAGATTGAAGGCGAGGACGAAGATCACCATGGACAGGCCCGGGAAGAGCATGAAGGTGAAGTCCTCGGTGTAGAACTGGGCGCCGCGCTGGATCATGACGCCCCAGTCCGGCGTGGGGTCCGTGATGCCGACTCCGAGGAAGGCCAGACCCGCCTCCGCTGTCACATACGTCGGCAGCATGAGCGTGGACTGGATGAGGATCGGCGTCCAGAGGTTCGGCAGCAGCTCCTTGAACACGATGCGCATCGGAGACGCGCCCGTGACCTTGGCGGCTTCGACGAACTCGCGTTCGCGCAGGGCGAGCACCTGACCGCGCAGCAGTCGGGCGATGCTCGCCCAGCCGAAGGCGGACAGAACGATGATCAGTGAGAAGGCGATCAGCGAGGTCGGGATGTTGTCGCTGGCGGCGACGAAGAGCCCGTAGACGACCGGCAGGAACGCGATCATGAACAGCGTGGACGGGAACGACAGCACGATGTCGATGACCCGGCCGACGAGGTAGTCCGTCTTGCCGCCCAGGTAACCGGCCGTGACACCGATCACGACACCGAGGACGGTCGTGAGCAGAGTGGCGGCCGTGGCGATGCCCAGCGAGGTCCGGATGCCGTACAGCAGGAAGGTGAAGACGTCCCGGCCGAGCTGCGGCTCGATGCCGAACCAGAACTGCGAGCTCATGCCGCCGTTCGGGCCCGCCGGGTACGCGAAGGCGTCCAGCAGGCTCGGGTCCTGGCTCGCGTAGGTCGTGTACGGGTCCTTGCCGTACAGCTTCGCTATCAGCGGCGCAGCGATCGCGATCACGAAGAAGAAGATCACGACATAGGCGGATATGACGCCCGTCTTGTCGCGCTTGAAGCGCTTCCAGGCAAGCCGTCCCGGAGAACGGCTCTCGCCGCCCTGCGGGCCGCCGGAAGTGCTCGACTTCGCCACGGCTTCGTCGGTCACCTCGAGCGGGGCAGCCGCGGATGGAGTTGGGGGGGTCATGGTGCTCCTGGCCCAAGGGAGGGTCTGATGACTCCGCAGGGCGCTCCCCTACGGGCTACGCCGGACTTTTTCAACGCAATTCATTCAAGGTCAATAAATTCTCGACCGACTTGGGTTTCTCTTTACATTCTTTACTCGGACTTGATCATTCTGTAGCTACGCGGGTAGCGCGCCGTAATCAATCCGTGCTTCACATCGGACCAACTGGACGAATCGGGCAAGAAGTTCGATATACGGACGGTCGAGTGTCGAAATGCGTACATCGGGACGTCCCAATCCAACGTTTCGGCAACGTTGCGCGGTGATCCATTGCGCTCCGGGACCAAGATCGTCCGTGGCCGTCCCGCCGGGTGCCTGCATTCGGATGACGTGTCCCTCCAAAGGGCCCCCAATCGGGCGGCGTGCATGCGGTATGTCTCGTATAGGTCGATATTGGCCGGTAATGATTCGGTGATCGCGGAGGAGGCATCCCATGCGTGGAGGCGCGCACGTCCGATGGGCGTCGTGCGCGGCCGCCGCAGCCCTCCTGACGGCCGGCTGCGGCGGGGGTGCGGGCGGCAGCAGCGGGCCCGGAGTGCTCAGCGCCTCCTGGGGCGATCCGCAGAACCCGCTGGAGCCCGCCAACACCAACGAGGTCCAGGGCGGCAAGGTCCTCGACATGGTCTTCCGGGGGCTGAAGCACTACAACCCGAGAACCGGGGCGGCCGAGAACATGCTCGCGGAGCGGATCGAGACCACGGACTCGAAGAACTTCGCCATCACCGTCAGGAGCGGCTGGAGGTTCAGCGACGGGGAGCCCGTGACGGCCCGGTCCTTCGTCGACGCCTGGAACTACGGCGCCAGCCTGAGGAACAACCAGAAGAACGCGTACTTCTTCGGCTACATCGACGGGTACGACAAGGTCCACCCGGAGACCGGCGCCCAGACCGCCGACACCCTCTCCGGGCTCAGGGTGACCGGCACCCGCACCTTCACGGTCAGGCTCAACCAGAAGTTCTCGACATTCCCGGACACGCTCGGATATGCGGCCTTCGCCCCACTGCCCCGGGCCTTCTTCGAGAACCACGCGGCCTGGCTGAAGAAGCCGGTCGGCAACGGCCCCTACCTGATCGACTCCTACACCAGGGGCTTCATGATGGCGCTCCGGAAGTGGGACGGGTACCCGGGCCCGGACAAGGCGCGCAACAACGGGGTGGACCTGAGGGTCTACACCGACAGCAACACCGCCTACACGGATCTGCTGGCCGGCAACCTCGACCTCGTCGACGACGTCCCCGCCCCGCAGCTGAAGTTCATCAAGTCCGACCTGCACGGCCGTTACATCAACGCCCCGGCCGGCATCATCCAGACCCTCGCCTTCCCGTACTACGACCCCGCCTGGAGCAGACCGGGCACGGAGAAGGTCCGCACGGGACTGTCCATGGCGATCAACCGGGACCAGATCACAAGCATGATCTTCCTGCGGACCCGCACCCCGGCCACCGACTGGACCTCGCCGGTCCTCGGTCAGGCCGGCGGCTACCAGGCGGGCCTGTGCGGCAAGGCCTGCGAGTACGACCCGGCCGAGGCCAAGAAGCTGATCCAGCAGGGCGGCGGGATCCCCGGCGGCCAACTCAAGATCACCTACAACGCCGACACGGGCTCGCACAAGGAGTGGATCGACGCGGTGTGCAACTCCATCAACAACACGCTCGGCAACGACAAGGCGTGTGTCGGGAACCCGGTCGGCACCTTCGCCGACTTCCGCAACCAGATCGGGCAGCACCGGATGGGCGGTCCGTTCCGCGCGGGCTGGCAGATGGACTACCCGCTCATCCAGGACTTCCTCCAGCCGCTCTACTACACCAACGCCTCCTCCAACGACGGCAAGTGGTCCAACAAGGACTTCGACCGGCTCGTCGACCAGGCCAACGCCGAGACCGACACGATCAGGTCCATCAGGCTCTTCCAGCGGGCCGAGGGGGTGGTCCGCGACAACATGGCCGCCATCCCGCTCTGGTACCAGAACGGCAGCGCCGGCTACTCCGAGCGGCTGTCCCACGTGGCGCTCGATCCGTTCAGCGTCCCGGTCTACAACGAGATCAAGGTCGGCTGAGCCGTCATGGGGCGCTACGTCGTCCGGCGACTGCTCCAGATGATCCCGGTGTTCATCGGGGCCACCCTGCTCATCTTCCTCATGGTGAACGTGATGGGCGATCCCATCGCGGGCCTGTGCGGCGAGCGGGCGTGCGACCCGGCGACCGCGGCCCAGCTCAAGCGGGAGTTCGGCCTCGACCGGCCGCTCTGGCAGCAGTACCTCACCTACATGGGGAACGTCTTCACCGGGGACTTCGGCACGGCGTTCAACGGCCAGCCGGTCACCGAGCTGATGTCGACGGCGTTCCCCGTCACCATCCGGCTCACCGTCGTGGCCATCCTCTTCGAGATCGTCATCGGCATCACGTTCGGCGTCGTCACCGGCCTCAGGCGCGGCCGGCCCGTCGACACCGGCGTGCTGCTCGCCACCCTGGTCGTCATCTCCGTCCCCACCTTCGTCACCGGTCTGCTGCTCCAGCTGCTGCTCGGTGTCCAGTGGGGCTGGATCAAACCGTCCGTGTCCCCGGCCGCCACGTTCGGCGAGCTGATCGTGCCCGGGCTGGTCCTCGCCTCGGTCTCGCTCGCCTACGTCACCCGGCTCACCCGTACCTCCATCGCGGAGAACAAACGGTCCGACTACGTCCGCACCGCGATCGCCAAGGGCCTGCCCCGGCACCGGGTCGTCACCCGGCATCTGCTGCGCAACTCGCTGATCCCCGTGATCACCTTCATCGGCACCGACATCGGCGCGCTGATGGGCGGCGCGATCGTCACCGAGCGGATCTTCAACATCCACGGCGTCGGCTACCAGCTCTACCAGGGCATCCTGCGGCAGAACACCCAGACGGTCGTCGGCTTCGTGACCGTCCTCGTGCTGGTCTTCCTCGTCGCCAACCTCCTCGTCGACCTCCTGTACGCCGTACTCGACCCGAGGATCCGCTATGCCTGAACAGCACGAACGCGAGGGTGCGATCGCCGGCACCGGCATGGGCGGCGCCATGGACCTCGGAGCGAGCGAGGCGGCGACCCTGGAGCGGGGCCCGGGCGGACCGGAGGGCGCGGGCCCGGCCGGCAAGCCCCGCTCCCTGTGGTCCGACGCCTGGCGGGACCTGCGCCGCAACCCGGTCTTCATCGTCTCCGCCCTGGTCATCCTCTTCCTGGTCTTCATCTCCCTGTGGCCCTCGGCGATCGCCCCCGGCAGCCCCCTGACGTGCGAGCTGTCCAAGGCCCAGGACGGCGCCGGACCGGGCGCCCCCTTCGGATACGACGGGCAGGGCTGCAACGTCTACACGCGCACCGTCTACGGCGCCCGTACGTCCGTCACGGTCGGCGTGTGCGCCACGCTCGGCGTCGCCCTCCTCGGGTCGGTCCTGGGCGGTCTGGCCGGCTACTACGGCCGGACATGGGACTCGCTCCTGTCGCGCGTCACCGACATCTTCTTCGCCATCCCCGTCGTCCTCGGCGGTCTCGTCCTGCTCTCCGTGGTGACCAGCAATACGGTCTGGCCGGTCATCGGGTTCATGGTGCTGCTCGGCTGGCCGCAGATCTCCCGCATCGCGCGCGGCTCGGTCATCACTGCCCAGCAGAACGACTACGTCCAGGCGGCCCGCGCCCTCGGCGCCTCCGACTCCCGCATCCTGCTGCGGCACATCGCCCCGAACGCGGTGGCCCCGGTCATCGTCGTGGCGACCATCGCGCTCGGCACCTACATCGCCCTGGAGGCGACCCTGTCCTACCTGGGCGTCGGCCTCAAACCGCCCAGCGTCTCCTGGGGCATCGACATCTCCGCCGCCTCCCCCTACATCCGCAACGCCCCGCACGCCCTGCTCTGGCCCTCGGGCGCCCTCGCCGTCACGGTGCTGGCCTTCATCATGCTCGGCGACGCGGTCCGCGACGCCCTCGACCCGAAGCTGAGGTGAGGCCGGCATGCTGCTCGAAGTGCGGGATCTGCGGGTGGAGTTCCGGACGCGCGACGGGGTCGCGCACGCGGTCAACGGGGTGTCGTTCGCCGTCGACGCGGGCGAGACCCTCGCGGTGCTCGGGGAGTCGGGGTCGGGGAAGTCGGTGACCGCGCAGGCGGTGATGGGGATCCTCGACACGCCGCCCGGCAGGATCACCGGCGGGGAGATCCTCTTCCAGGGCAGGGACCTGCTGAAGGCGAAGGAGGAGGAGCGGCGCAGGGTCCGGGGCGCCGGCATGGCGATGATCTTCCAGGACGCGCTGTCGGCGCTCAACCCGGTGATCCCGGTGGGGGACCAGCTCGGGGAGATGTTCGTCGTCCACCGGGGGATGTCGAAGAAGGACGCGCGCGCCAGGGCCGTCGAGCTGATGGAGCGGGTGCGCATCCCGGCCGCCGCGCAGCGGGTGCGGGACTATCCCCACCAGTTCTCCGGCGGTATGCGCCAGCGCATCATGATCGCCATGGCGCTGGCCCTGGAGCCGGCGCTCGTCATCGCGGACGAGCCCACCACCGCCCTGGACGTCACCGTGCAGGCCCAGGTCATGGACCTGCTCGCGGAGTTGCAGCGCGAGTACCGCATGGGGCTCATCCTCATCACCCACGACCTGGGGGTCGTGGCGGACGTGGCCGACCGCATCACCGTGATGTACGCGGGGAAGATCGTGGAGTCCGCCCCCGTCCACGACATCTACAAGGCGCCCGCCCACCCCTACACCCGCGGTCTGCTGGACTCCATCCCGCGCCTGGACCAGAAGGGCCAGGAGCTGTACGCCATCAAGGGCCTCCCGCCGAACCTGACGCACATCCCCCCGGGCTGCTCCTTCCACCCGCGCTGCCCGATCGCCCAGGACGTCTGCCGTACGGACGAACCCCCGCTGTACGAGGTGTCCGAAGAGCGCGGCAGCGCCTGCCACTTCTGGAGGGAGTGCCTGCATGGCAGCGACCACTGAGCCGATCCTGGAGGTCAGCGGCCTCGTCAAGCACTACCCGCTGACGCGGGGCATCCTCTTCAAGAAGCAGATCGGCGCGGTGAAGGCGGTCGACGGCGTCGACTTCACCCTGGACCGGGGCGAGACCCTGGGCATCGTCGGCGAGTCGGGCTGCGGCAAGTCGACCGTCGCCAAGCTGCTGTGCAGCCTGGAGCAGCCGACGGCGGGCTCCATCAGGTTCAAGGGCGAGGACATCACCAGGCTGTCGGGCCGTGCGCTGAAGGCCGTGCGCCGCAACATCCAGATGGTGTTCCAGGACCCGTACACCTCCCTCAACCCCCGGATGACGGTGGGCGACATCGTGGGGGAGCCGTACGAGATCCACCCCGAGGCGGCCCCGAAGGGCGACCGGCGCCGCCGGGTGCAGGAGCTGCTGGACGTGGTCGGCCTCGACCCGGAGTACGTCAACCGCTATCCGCACCAGTTCTCCGGCGGCCAGCGCCAGCGCATCGGCATCGCGCGGGGACTGGCGCTGCGCCCGGAGATCATCGTCGCCGACGAGCCTGTGTCCGCCCTGGACGTCTCGGTCCAGGCCCAGGTGATCAACCTCCTGGACCGGCTCCAGGCGGAGTTCGACCTCTCCTATGTGTTCATCGCCCACGACCTGTCGATCGTCCGGCACATCTCGGACCGGGTCGGGGTGATGTACCTGGGCCGGATCGTGGAGATCGGCCGGGAGACCGAGATCTACGAACACCCGACGCACCCCTATACCCAGGCGCTGCTGTCGGCGGTGCCGGTCCCGGATCCGGAGGCCCGCGAACGCCGCGGGCGGATCATCCTCGCCGGCGATGTGCCGTCCCCGACGGACATCCCCTCCGGCTGCCGCTTCCGCACCCGCTGCTGGAAGGCGCGCGAGCGGTGCGTCGTGGAGGTGCCGGAGCTCGCGGTCCCCGCTGTCTTCCGGGACACGGCCGGTCCCGCCGCCCACGACTCGGCCTGCCACTTCGCCGAGGAGGCCGTGCTGCTCGGGCGCGACGGGCCGGGGCCGTCGCCGCGGGAGGAGGTGCGGGAGAACGGCAACGGGCCGGGATGACATGGCGCATCCCGGCCCGCTCACGGCACCCGCACGGCCGTACGCCGTTCAGCCTCCCGCGTCCGTATATCGGTACCGCTTCCGCGAAGTTGCCCGTGTGTTAACGCGATTGGCGGGTGTTTGCGGGGTTATGGCAGCGACCGCCGCAGGAAGTCGAGCTGCAGCCGCAGCAGGTTCTCGGCGACGGCCTCCTGCGGGGTCATGTGCGTCACCCCGGACAGCGGCAGCACCTCGTGCGGGCGGCCCGCGGCCAGCAGGGCGGAGGACAGCCGCAGGGAGTGGGCGACGACGACGTTGTCGTCCGCCAGCCCATGGATGATCATCATCGGGCGGTGCGGCTCGGCCGGGTCGACGAGACCGGCGTCGCCGATCACCGAGTTGCGCCGGTAGACCTCCGGCTGCCGGCCCGGATCGCCGAGGTAGCGCTCCTGGTAGTGGGTGTCGTACAGCCGCAGGTCGGTGACGGGCGCGCCGACCACCGCCGCGTGGAAGACGTCCGGGCGGCGCAGGGCCGCCAGCGCCGCCAGGTAGCCGCCGAAGGACCAGCCCCGGATCGCCACCCGGCCCAGGTCCAGCGGGAACCTGCCGGCGAGGGCGTGCAGCGCGTCGACCTGGTCCTGGAGCACGACCGCCGCCAGGTCCTCGTGGATCGCCTTCTCCCAGGCGGGCGAGCGCCCCGGGGTGCCGCGCCCGTCGGCGACGATGACCGCGAAGCCCTGGTCGGCGAACCACTGGGAGGTGAGGTGGGCGTTGTGCGCGGCGACCACCCGCTGGCCGTGCGGGCCGCCGTAGGGGTCCAGGAGCACCGGCAGCGGAGTGTCGCCGTGGTAGTCCCGTGGCATAAGCACGGCGCACGGAATTCGGCGTGCGCCCCCCTCGGTGAGCGTCACGCGGGGGGACATACCGGGATCTTCGGCGTACGAGCGGACAGTGGCCGTCGGTTTTCCGTCACTCAGCACCTGGACATGACTGCCCGGCCTGTCCAGCGTCGCGGACAGGAGCACCGTCACGCCCCCGGCGCGCACCGCCGAGTGCACACCGGGCTCCTGGGACACCCGCTCCACGCCCAGTTCGTTCACCCGGTACACATGGATCTCGCCCGTTTCCGGCAGCTCCGCGTCCGCTCCGGCGGAGGCGGAAACCAGCACGTCGTCCGCACCCACGTCCAGTACCGCACGAATGTGCAACTGGCCCCTGGTCAAAGGCCGTTCGCCGACCGTCAGGACGCGTGCCCCGCCCTCGTCCGCGATGCGGACAAGCTGCCCCGAGGGGTTCCAGCAGGGGACTCCAGCGAAAAGTTCCAGCCAAGTTGGATCTTCATCGGCGTGCACCATCCGGGTGGCCCCGGTGTCCGGGTCGACCGCCAGGAACAGCTGGCTGCGCTGGTCCCGCGCCTGCACCAGAAGCAGTGGCGCACCCGCCTGTGACCAGTGCACACGCGCCAGATAGGGGTAGCGCGACCGGTCCCACAGCACCTCCGTGCGCTCCCCGTCGAGGCCCAGCACGAACAGCTGTACGTCCGCGTTCGCCGTGCCCGCCGCCGGGTATCCGACGTTACCCGGCTCACGCTCCGGGTGGGCCGGGTCGGCGATCCACCACCGCGCCACCGGCGTGTCGTCCACGCGCGCCACGAGCAGCCGGTCCGACCCCGGCGCCCACCAGAAGCCCCGCGAACGCCCCATCTCCTCGGCCGCGATGAACTCCGCGAGCCCGTAGCCGACGCCCTCCGCCTCGGGTTCCGCGAGGGCCCGGTCGCCCTCGCCCTCCGCGCCCACCACGCGCAGCGCACCCTCGGCGACATAGGCGACGTGCCGCCCGTCGGGGGACGGACGCGGGTCGATCACCGGCCCGGGGACGGGGAGTTCGCGTGCCGTGCCGGCCCGCAGCTCGGCCGTGAAAAGCCGCCCTGACAAGGCGAAAGACGCCAACTCCACGGCGCCGTCGGTGGCGTAGCCGACGATGCCGGCCCCGCCCTCCCGGCTGCGCTCACGGCGCGCCCGCTCCTCGGGCGGGAGCTGTTCGGAGGCGCCCTGGAGGAGGGCGCCCGGATCGGCCGCGAGGCGCTCGGCGCCCTCCGGCAGATCCAGCACCCACAGGGAGTTGGCCCGGTCCGTGCCCGAACCGGAGCGCAGGAAAGCGACACGCGAACCGTCGGGTGCCACGGTGAACGCACGCGGCGCGCCGAGCGTGAACCGCTGGGTCCGGGCGTGCCGACGGGGGAAGGAGTCAGCCTCGGTCGTCATACCCCGACCATATTGGCCATGCGCCCCCTTGTGCGGCCGTGCGCCGAGCGATGCGCGAGTACGGATAGTTATGATCACTACCGCTGTGTGGGTATGAACCTGCTGGCGTCTGCATGGATTTGCTCAATCGATCTGGAACAGCCGCGTCCCTGGGATCTTTGGAGGTGAGCCGCCGTGGCACTCTCGATTTCGGCGGTGGTGCTGCTGGCGATCGTCGTCTTCTTGTTGATCAAGAAGTCCGGACTCAAGGGCGGTCATGCGCTCATCTGCATGCTGCTCGGCTTCTATCTCGCCTCCTCGACCGTGGCCCCGACGATCAGCCAGCTGACGACGAACGTCGCCAGCATGATCGGCAGCATCAAGTTCTGACGCCGTCCAGGCGGTGCCGGCGGTCCGGGCGGACACCGCGCGGTCGTCGTTCGTGTCCCGGGTGGCCGCCTCGTAGGGTGGTCCCATGACGGAACTGCCTGATCGGCGTCTGCTGCTGGTGCACGCGCACCCGGACGACGAGTCGATCAACAACGGCGCGACCATGGCCAGGTACGTGGCCGAGGGTGCCCTCGTGACCCTGGTCACCTGCACCCTCGGGGAGCGGGGCGAGGTCATCCCGCCGGAGCTGCGGCACCTGACGGGACCCGCGCTGGGCGCGCACCGGCGCGGCGAGCTGGCCGCCGCCGTGCGCGAGCTGGGGGTGACGGACGCCCGGCTGCTCGGCGGCGCGGGCCGCTACGGCGACTCCGGGATGATGGGCACCGCGGACAACGACGACCCCGGGTGCTTCTGGCAGGCCGACATCGACAAGGCCGCGGGCCGGCTCGTCGAGGTGATCCTCGAAACCCGCCCCCAGGTCCTCGTCACCTACGACGACGACGGCGGATACGGGCATCCGGACCACGTCCAGGCCCATCGCGTCGCCATGCGCGCCGTGGACATCGCGGCCGAGCGGGGCCACCACGTCGACAAGGTGTACTGGAACCGCGTCCCGCGCTCCGTCGCGGAGGCGGCCTTCGCGCGCCTCCAGGACGAGCTTTCCGTACTGCCGTTCGACAAGAGCGCGGTGGTGGACGACGTACCGGGCGTGGTGGACGACGAGCGGATCACCACCACCGTCGACGGCACCGCGTACGCGGCCGCCAAGGCCGCCGCGATGCGGGCCCACGTCACCCAGATCGAGGTGGCCGAGCCGTACTTCGCCCTGTCCAACGAACTGGCCCAGCCGCTGTTCACCACCGAGTACTACGAGTTGGTGCGGGGCGCGGGACAGCCCGGCGAGACCGACCTGTTCGCCGGTGTCGGCCCCGAGGAGGCGTCGTGAGCAACGGTGGACAGGGCTCGATGCTCGCCGAGCCGCTGCGGCCGCCGTCCGCCGGACGCGTCGTGGCGTACCTCGTCCTGTTCGTGCTCGGCGGGGTCGTCGCCCTCGCCGGGACGCTGGTGCAGGCCGCCTGGTTCCCCGGTGGGCTGCTGCTCGCGCTCGCGGGCGCGGCCGGGCTGTTCCTCGGCGGGTCGTACGCCACCCGGAGCCGGGGCGGGGCGGTGGCGCCGGCGGCCGCCTGGATCGTCACCGTCATCCTGCTCACCACCGCACGCCCCGAAGGGGACTTCCTCTTCGGTGCCGGAGGCGGTTCCTATCTCTTCCTGCTCGGCGGCATGGCCCTGGCTGTGATCTGCGCCACCCTCGGTGTGGGGCGGCATCCCGGCGACGGCTCCGCCCGACTTGGCAAGTGACGTACCACTTTCGCCGTGCCGCGCACGTGCGAGTCCGGTGTGGGTTTCCTCGGCGGTCATGGGATACGCGCCAGAGGTGGCCAGTATGGTGGTGCGCGCCGCCGAGCCTCCCCCCGCTCTCGACCTCGCTCGAGTTGGGGGGACCCCCAGAGCAGTAAGGTCGCAAGGGCGGCGGAGCCAACTGGGAGAACCTGCCTTGAGTCGTGAAACTGACACTCCGTCCTCCGGGCCCAACGGGCGCGGCGGAGCCGCATACCCGTCCGGCACGCCGCCGTACGGGACCCCCATGGCTTCCGACGACGCTACGGACGCGGGCCGTTCGGCCAAGCAGCCGGAGGAACGCAAGACCGAGACCACGCTGACGACCCGGATCCGGATCAACATCCCCGGATCGCGGCCCATCCCGCCGGTCGTCGTGCGCAAGCCCGTCGCGGAGTCCGGGAACACCGCGGACGAGGCGCCCAAGGCCGACCCGCGGCCTCCGGCCGCCCCGGCCCCCGCCGGCGCCGCCCAGGCCCCCGCCGAACCCCCGGCCCAGGCCGAGGAGAAGGCCAGCGACTGGTTCGCGCCCCGCAAGTCCTCCGCCGGCAAGGGCCCGGCGGGCGGCGGCGGCACGAACGGGGCCGGGATTCCCGGCGGTTCCCCCGCCCCCTCCGCCCCCTCCGGCGCGTCGGGCGCCCGTCCGGGTGGTCCCGGCGCGGCCGGCGCGAC